>CALPKA020000001.1 GCA_943324025.2 Bifidobacterium breve
ACAATCAGCAACTCTGACCGCCAGTGCAATATTTTTGTTAGAAGTAACTATTGCGTCTGCCTCTGGAAATATTGTTTCGTTCTCAATCACAGCCACTTCATTGCCATGGGATTGATGCATGAATACAACAGGTAGGGCAATTAAATTGTTTAGCTTTCTTGAGTTACTTGAATCAATTGGATCAGCCAGAGATCCGAAATCACGTCCTGTGAAAAGCAGCCTTGCCATTACGGCTACTACCGCATGAAATCAGGAATATCGATCTCATCTTCTGCAACTAGATCTTCAAATGTTATGCGTTTACGAGGACGCTCAGCACCCTCAACATTTAAATCTAGTGCGACAGCAAGTGGATCATTAGCTGCAATTGGATCGGCCTCGCCACCAATAGTTGCTGCATCAATCACAGGCATAGCAACTCTTTTCGGTTGTCCGCCATCAAAACCAGCTGCAATAACAGTAACTCGTACCTCATCCCCCAGCGCATCATCAATCACAGTTCCATAAATTATGTTTGCATCTGGGTGTGCAGATTTTGCAACTAACTCAGCTGCCTCAGAAATTTCAAACAAACCTAAATCAGATCCACCAGCAATTGAAAGCAGAACTCCATGAGCTCCATCAATTGATGCCTCAAGCAGTGGGCTTGAGATTGCTAACTCTGCAGCTCTTACAGAACGAGCCTCTCCTCGAGCTGATCCAATTCCCATTAAGGCTGATCCTGCCCCAGCCATAACACTCTTAACATCGGCAAAATCCAAGTTGATTAAGCCAGGTGTTGTAATCAAATCAGTTATACCTTGTACTCCAGAAAGTAAAACTTGATCTGCTGTCTTAAAAGCTTCTAATGCACTAATTGATCGATCAGAAATTGCAAGCAAACGATCATTAGGAATAACAATTAAAGTATCAACTTCAGTACGTAGATTTTCAATTCCTTCTTCTGCTTGAGCAGTTCTACGCTTTCCTTCAAATGTAAATGGTTTTGTTACTACGCCAACTGTTAATGCGCCAAGATCTTTTGCAACCTTTGCAACAATTGGTGCGCCACCAGTTCCAGTTCCGCCACCTTCTCCTGCAGTTACAAAAACCATATCCGCACCGCGAAGAACTTCTTCAATTTCATCAATGTGATCAAGGGCTGCTTGACGACCAATCTCTGGTGCAGCACCGGCACCTAAACCTCTTGTTAATTTTCTACCAATATCTAATTTCACATCTGCATCTGACATTAATAATGCTTGCGCATCAGTGTTGATTGCAATGAACTCAACGCCTTTTAAACCAACATCAATCATTCTGTTAACAGCATTAACTCCGCCGCCGCCGATACCAACGACTTTGATAACAGCTAAATAGTTTTGCGGTGTTGCCACTTTTTGCCTCTTCCCTAGCCCTAAATCTCAAGTTGAGAGTTAAAGTTATGCTGATCTGATTACGCAAAACTAGGCACTACAGGCAATGCAATCAAACACCGACACGATGTTTACTGGATTAAATATTTCTTTGTTATTTGCTTTGTGTCGTCAGAAAATGCAAGTAAAAACCTAGCCAGATCCACTATCTATTTAACGATTGGTGCATTCGGTTCGGATAAATCAACTTGAGAAATTGAGCTATTTTCAGGCAGTTCTAGCAATGCTTTCAGTACTTGGAATTTTTGCTCAATCTGGTCAATTGATCCCCAGTTAATTCGGACTGCCTTGCCGTTTATTTGTGTACTCATCAAAATAAACCCCGCTTTAGTCACCGAGATTTGATCTAATTTAGTCACTAAGTAATCCAGATCTTTGGGTAATTTGCGCATTAGGGCGGCAACAATTGCAAGATTTTCATTACTTGCAATAGCAGCTGAAACTAGTGGCAAGGAAGATTGATTTTTACCTTGCTCAGTTGAAACTGGAGTAAATATGACTCCTTCAGAATCAAAATTAACTAGTTTGTTCTGGGCAGTTAGTGCCCGGGCTACTGGTACCCGTTCAAGGACTGTGATTTGGATTTTCTTACTCAGCCAATCTCTTGATGCTGAACTTGATTTAACCCAATCTAGCTCCACCAATGAGTTCTCAATAGATCTAACATCTACACGGGCTAGTTTTTGCCCAACTTGTGGGGCAACTTTATCTCGCACAAGCTTTTGATTTACTTCAGAAATGGCCGTTGTTCCACTTACCTCTATTTGCTTTACTGTGAATAGTGCAGACCAACCCAATGTATAGGCAAACACGACAAAGATGAATACAAGTAGCAATGCACTGACTCGCCTTTTTCCGTTTTTAGAAATTTCCATTGTCTACACAGTTACTGGTTTGCTAAAGCTTGCAAAATTGGATCCCCAAGTGAACTAACATCGCCAGCTCCTAAGGTAATAATTACATCACCTGGCTTTGCAAGTGATGCAACCTCTTCAACTACCTGAATCATCGAGGGTTCAAATTTAATTTTTTCTGAACTTAGATTCTTAGCAATTAATAAAGATGAAACTCCAGCCATTGGTTTTTCACTAGCTGCATAAACCTCTAATAGGTATGTAAAGTCTGCTAGCTCTAGCGCCTTTGAAAATTGCATTGCAAATGCCGCGGTTCTTGAATAGCGATGCGGTTGAAATATCACTAAAACACGTCCGGATTGAGCTAAATTTCTTGCTGCCGTTAAGGTAACAATTAATTCAGTTGGATGATGACCATAATCATCAATTACTTTAATTCCAGAAACCTCACCCTTGAGCTCAAATCTACGTCTAGTGCCTGTAAAAGTCTCAAGCCCATTCAACGCCTTCTGCTCTGGTATTTGGAGCGCGCAGGCAGCTGCAAAAGCAGCTAGCGCATTCAATAAATTGTGCTCACCGGCTACTGAAAGGTTTAACTCCCCGACTTTTCGGCCAGTATTTGATACCACCGATGTTGATTTAGTCGGCGCCAAAAAAATCTTATCGATCCTAAAATCATTTATCGCAGATTTTCCATAGAGATATACCTTCAAATCTTTTCTAGTGATTTGTTTAAGTAAAGTATTAACTCCCGCATCATCACCACATGCAACTAAAAAGCCACCGGGCTTAATCGATTCAACAAATTGTAAGAAAACTTCAAATAACTCTTTTTCGCTTGCAAAATGATCAACATGATCTAATTCAATATTGGTGATGATTGCACCAGATGGACGATAAGCCAAGAAAGATCCGTCAGACTCATCGGCCTCTGCTACAAATATCTGCCCACTACCGCTGTGAGCATTTGTGCCAGCAGTATTTATCGTGCCACCAATGGCAAATGAAGGATCAACTCCGGCTGATTGCAATGCCACCGTAAGCATCGCGGTTGTAGTTGTTTTACCATGAGTTCCAGCTACTGCAACTGAAATTGATTCTGACATTAACCAAGCCAAGGCAGTTGCCCTTGCTGCAATCGGCAAGCCCTTTGCGATGGCACTTGATAATTCGGAGTTTTTTTCATTAATGGCTGATGAAACAATTACAAGCTCAGAATCGGTGATATTTTCTGGTGCATGGCCAACAAAAATATTTGCGCCGAGTGCTCTCAGGGAGGTTAGGACGGCAGAGTCATTCTTATCCGAACCAGACACTGTAAAACCTTTGGCCAACATGATGCGAGCAATTCCACTCATTCCAGCCCCGCCAATACCAATAAAATGAATCTTTAATTTAGCTAAATCAGCTAATGAATAATTCAAATTGTTAACCACCTTGTTTTTCCAATTCATCAATGATCGCCTTACCAATAACTGCACTTGCTGAAATTTCATGTGAATTCTTAGGCGCAAAACTTCTGGTTTTTCGCCAAATTTCATCCCAATTACTAATCAACCAATCGGCATTAAATTTATTGTCATCTATAACCTCTGCAGCACCTGCAGTTTGTAAATCAATGGCATTTGCAGCTTGTTCACCATTGCCAACAGGCAATGGAATCAGAACGGCAAATTTACCAACGGCAGCTAACTCAGCACAGGTTAACGCGCCACTCCGAGCAATTACTAAATCTGCTGCCTGATATGCAGCTGACATATCTTCGATGTAAGCCAGCGGTAGATAATTTTCTGTTGATGTTGGTAGAGCGTTATTGCGACCTACGGAATGAACAACTTGTACCCCGCGATCAGTAAACAAGGACAGAGATTGAAGAATCGCCTCATTGATATGCCTTGATCCTTGCGATCCACCAAAAACTAAAACAGTTGGCTTATCTTTAGATAACTGCCATTTTTCCAATTGACGCTCTTTGATTTGTGCAGATTCTCCCGGGGTTGTTTTACCAACAGCTAAAATCTCTGCTCTTATTGGCATGCCAGTAAGTTGAGCATTTCGCCAGCGTCCAACTTTTAAACCTGCTCTTGCGAAAGCGATAAAAATTTGGGTGGCAAATGGTGCCCCGAGACGATTTGCCCAACCTGGAATAGCGTTTGCTTCATGAATAAAGATTGGCTTACGAAGTAAAGCTGCAGCTATATAAATTGGCGGACAGGCATACCCTCCGAAACCGATAACTAATTCGTGTTTACGACAAATTTTTATGGACTCAATGGTTGCAATCAACATTTTAAATGGCCATAGAATGATTCCAGGTGTTACCTGCCGTGGCATTAAAACTTTTGGAATGTGCAATAAATCAAAACCAGCTCTTGGAACTAGTTGATTCTCTAAGCCATTCTTTGTGCCCACAAAAGTTATTTGCAATTCAGGTCGATTGGTTTGAAGCCATGTGGCCACCGCCAAAGCTGGCTCAACGTGACCTGCTGTACCGCCACCTGCAAAAAGTATCTTGGTTTTCATTGGGATAATTTTCTCACCCGATTAGCCTTTATGCCCTCTGAAATCTCAGGTGTGCGACGAGCAACTCCCAATACATAACCAATAGCCAGTAAATTGGCTAAAAGAGATGATCCGCCATAAGAAATTAACGGCAAAGTCACTCCAATAACTGGGATAAGTGAGGTGACTGAACCAATATTGATTGTAACTTGTGCAATTAACCAACACGCAATTCCTGCAGTTACATACCTAGAAAAATCATCTTTTGTCTTAAGAGCAACCCTTAGAATTGAATAGATCAATGCTGCATATAGTGTTAACACCAACAAAGTTCCAAGCAACCCAAGTTCTTCACCAATAACTGAAAAGATAAAATCTGTATGAGCCTCTGCAAGATTTGCCCACTTTTGTTTACTTGCACCAAGCCCACTGCCCCATAAGCCACCACTTGCTAGTCCCATGATGCTGTGTGCTGGCTGCCATCCAGCAAATTTGTAATATCGCTCATCAAAAGGATCAAACAAGGCACCAAATCTATTCATTCGATATGAATTGGTAAGAATTGAAGCTCCACCTACTAAAACTGCCAGTACGCCCATCGCTATAAAAGGTTTCAGGGAGGCTCCTGATAGAAACAAGATCCCTGAGGCAATGATAAATACTAAAAGTGCTGTTCCAAGATCACGTTCAAACAAAATCAAAGTTATAACTACAAATAATCCTGGAAATATCAATCCAAAATGCGTGTACTTACCACTGGTTTCACTGATTTTTCTAAGTTGAAGTGCGCACCAGAGAATCAATAAAAACTTGGCAAATTCTGATGGCTGTAAAGTAAACCCTCCGATTTCAATCCAATTCCTATTTCCCTTAACGTTTTTGCCCAAAAATGGCACAAAAGGCAAAAGTAAAATAACAATTGAAATACTCAGAGAATACCTTGCAATTTTTGGCCAAATTCTTCCGTTAACTCGAGATGCCCAGTAAAAACTAAATGCTCCTAAACCAAGGAAGAAGAATTGTCTGATGAAAATCGTGTATGCATTTCCATTTTCTTCTAGTGATGTAACAGTGGAAGAAGAAAGCACCATTACTAAACCTAGGGCTCCTAAGAATATAGTGCTCCAAATAATTAAGTAATAAGGTATTTCAGGTCTACTTAAAATTCTTGAGTATCGATTAAGTGTTGAATTGTTACTCATTCTATGCCTGAGCCTTTACTGCTTGACTGAATAGCTGTCCTCGTTCGACATATGAATCAAACTGGTCCATTGAAGCGCAGGCAGGAGCCAGTAAAACTGTATCTCCTGTTTTTGCAATACTTTTTGCTTTGTTAACAACCTCCACCATTAATTGCTTGGCATCACTTATTTGATCAACTCTGATTAATTCAATTGTGGGGGCATGTTTTGC
The DNA here is from genome assembly GCA_943324025.2 of Bifidobacterium breve. Lineage (GTDB taxonomy): Bacteria > Actinomycetota > Actinomycetes > Nanopelagicales > Nanopelagicaceae > Nanopelagicus. The sequence continues at coordinate 6,185 of CALPKA020000001.1, forward strand.
AAAAGCCTCGGCAATTATTTCCCGATCTTGTCCAATCAAAATCACGCTCTTAATCCGTTCAGCGGTTCGTATTGCCAATTCATCCATACTGGCACCTTTGGCTAATCCACCGGCAATCCATATAACATTGAAATAGGATTGCAATGAAGCAATAGCTGCATGAGGATTTGTTGCTTTTGAATCATCAACCCAGGTTATTTCATTCTTGTTTAAAACAACTTCCATACGATGGTGATCGGTTGAGAAATTCTGAAGTCCTGCCTTGATAGATTCATAACTAATCCCAATTGACAAACAAAGCGCAGCCGCTGCAAGAGCATTAAGCACATTGTGTGGAACAGTTGGAGTTATATCCACTATTTCTGAAATTTCATTAGCCTCAGTTGGGGTTGGAGAAAAAGCTCTATCAATTAAAAGATTTTCAACTAAGCCTAATTCACCTGGTTTTGGAGTATCCAGCGAAAACCAAATAACGGATTGGTCTTTGATTCTGGTAGCTAGTTCTTTATCTGATTTATTGGCAATAGCTTTTTTACTTTGATTCATCAATTTCAATTTGGCTTTTGCATAATTATCAAAACTTCCATGCCAGTCAATATGATCCTCAGCGATGTTTAATAGTGCAACAGACTCATACTCAGGATGCTCGCTCCATTGAATTTGAAAGGAAGATAGTTCCAGCGCCAAGAAATCAAATTGCTTCTGGCTTAAGACAGATTCGATAACCGTTTGACCTACATTGCCGCAAGCTGCGCCATTAATATTGGCACTTTTAAAAATAGTTTCTACCATTTTAATCGTAGTAGTTTTTCCATTAGTTCCAGTCAATCCAACCCATTTTTGATTTGGCGCTACTACTTGCTTTACCATCCATGCAAAATCAATTTCACTAAATATCTCAACGCCTGATTTCTTAAGTTGATCAAAGACTGGGTGATCCATACGCCATCCAGGCGAGACAATTGCTAGATTAATGCCATTCGGAATTTCAGTAACAACTTCTTCATGTGAATTTGGATTATCGTCAAACAAAATCGGTGTTGCTTGAAATCCAATTAAAGCCTTTGCAACAGCCTTACCAGTTACACCTGCTCCAATTACTAAACATTTCTTACCTGATAAATTCTCAACAAAATTCATATTAAGAAGCAACCCACTGAGCGTAAAACAGTCCAAGGCCTGCTGCTACGCCAAGGCTTGCGATAATCCAAAACCGAATAACAATTGTCACTTCACCCCAACCGATCAACTCAAAATGGTGTTGCAAAGGGGCCATTTTGAAAATTCGTTTGCCGCCTGAAATTTTGAAATAAGCCACTTGGATAATTACAGAGGAGGTAATCAAAACAAAGATAAATCCAAGCACAACCAATAGCAGCTGAGTTCGCAATGTTATTGCTAAACCTGCTAACGCTCCCCCAAGGGCTAGAGAACCAACATCACCCATAAATATTTTTGCAGGAGATGCGTTCCACCAAAGAAATCCACCACAAGCTCCAGCAAGTGCAGCGGCTAAAACTGCTAAATCCAAAGGATCCCTAACTTGATAACACTTAAGTCCATTAGTAAGTTCGCAACTTTGCCCAAACTCCCACACTCCGATAAGTATGAAGGAGGTAAAAACCATAACGGCAGCACCAGTTGCCAACCCATCCAGACCATCAGTTAGGTTCACGCCATTACTTGTTCCAAGCACCATCAAAATTACCCAGATTATTACTAATACCAAACCTAATTTAATTGAAGTATCTCTTACAGTTGATAAGTTCATAGAAATTGGAGTCAAACCATTCTTATCTGGAAACTGTAATCCTGCGTAAGCGAATGCACCTGCTGCGATCGCCTGACCAAAAAGTTTTTGCTTGGCATTTAGACCCATGGATTTTTGTTTAGATACCTTCAGCCAATCATCTATAAATCCAACAAAACCCAATCCAAGAATTAAGGCCAATACCAATAACGCTGAGGTTGTTGGGGTAACTCCTGTTAACAGGTGACTTGAGAAATAACCGACCAATGTTGCAAAAATTAAAGCTAGGCCTCCCATGGTTGGAGTACCACGTTTTACTTGGTGGGTAGTTGGACCATCATCTCTAATAATTTGTCCGTAACCTTTGCGAGCTAAAATTCTGATTAAAGCTGGAGTTGCAAAAAAGGCCACCACTGCTGAGATCGCTCCCGAAAGCAAAATACCTCTCATGCTTGATCTCCTTCTAAGGCTTTCTTAATCAACTCTGCTAAATCCTCAAACTTTTCTGATCTAGAGGCCTTTAGCAAAATAACATCTCCGGTCGAAATGTTATTGACTAACTCTAAAACAGCAGCAGCAGAAGAGCAGTTATGAATCAGCATATTTTCATCAGAACTTTGATTATTACTCTCCTGATAAACGGCAGGAGCAACAGAAACTAGGTGGTCAACCCCAAGTTGGCTTGCAAATTCAGCGACTTCAAGGTGACCTGAACTTTCCTTGCTTCCGAGCTCATGCATTTTTCCAAGAATTGCCCAACTGGCTCCGCCACTTTCCTGGCTAAGCATGACTAATGTTTTAAGAGCCGCTTTCATACTTTCTGGATTGGCATTGTAATAATCATGAATGATTTGTATTCCATTAATTGTTTCAATCTGCATCCGCCATTTACTTGAAAGCAATGCTGTTGTTAAACCAATTGCAATACTTTCATTCTTAACTCCCAAAGAAAATGCCGCGGCTGCCGCGGCTAATGCGTTTGGAATCTGATGCTCACCCATTACTTGTAATGCAACTGAATTTCGACCAGCTGGAGTAACTAAATCAAAATGAGCAAATCCTCCATGTAGTTCAATATCAGCTGCCCGTACGATCTGCCCATCGCCAAATAAAACAGTATTTAGATCTAAGGAATCTGCCATCTTGGGTGTGAACTGATCATAAGTTCCTAGAACCGCTGTCATTTTTGGTGATAGTGCTTTTATCAATTCAGATTTTGTCTTTGCAATCGCCTCAACTGAGCCAAATTCACCCAAGTGTGCAGTTCCAACTACTAGAACCACTCCTACATTTGGATTAGCCAACTCTGTTAACTTTGCAATGTCTCCAACATGTCGTGCTCCCATTTCTAGAATACAAAATTTAGTTGCCTCTGTAGATCTGAGTAAGGTCAGTGGAACACCAATATCGGTATTGAAGTTTCCAGCAGTTGCCACCGTAGTGCCCTCGTTTTGCAAAACTGAGTAGAGAAATTCCTTGGTAGTTGTTTTCCCTTGGGAGCCAGTAATTCCGATAACCTTCATATTCGGCAATTGAGATCGGACAAACCGAGCAAGATCAATTAGCGCCTGGCCTACATCAGAAACTAATACATGCGGACCTGAAACTGACTTTGATACCAAAGAGAATTTTGCGCCTGAATTTAAAGCCTCTGATACAAAATCATGCCCATCGAACTTTTCTCCTTTAAAGGCTACAAAAAAGTTTTTAGCTGATGCATCTTTTGAATTGATTACTGGATCTTGGTCAAGAATTTGAGAAGGTGAAATATCGTGAAGTGAACCTGACACAACTGATGCAAAATCTTGCGCAGATATTTTGATCATTTGTTACCTTGTTTCAATATCGCCTGAGTAAGTTCTAGGCGATCATCAAAAGGTGTTATTACTCCGTTTATTTCTTGCCCACTTTCATGGCCTTTACCCATAATCAAAACCACATCCCCAGCATTTGCTTTGTTAACCGCTAGTGAAATTGCTTCCCGTCGATCGATACATACTTCACCTTTTTGACCTAAATCAAGCCCAAAAATCATTTCTTTTAGGATCGAATCGGCAGATTCACTTCTTGGATTATCACTTGTGAAAATCGATACATCACAACCTTGGAAAAGTGCCTGGCCCATTAATGGACGCTTGCTGTTGTCACGATCTCCACCACAACCTAATACTCCAATAACCTTTCCAGAGGTTAGTTTTCGAGCTGTAGCAATTACATTTTGCACCGCATCAGGAGTATGGGCGTAATCTACCAATACAATAAATGACTGACCAGCGTTAACAGTTTCTAAACGTCCAGGAACGCTTTTTAATCTACTTAAAGTATTGGAAATCTGTTCGCTACTAATGCCAAGTTGATGTGTAATCGCAACAGCTAGAATCAAATTATCCAAGTTGTAATCACCAATTAACGGGAAGATTCCCTTTATAACTTCACCACCAATACCCTTAATCTCAACATCATACGAATTATTTCTTAGTTCTGCTTTCTCAAAATACCAATCCGCAGATGATTTTTTTCTAGATACTGAAATTACCGGTAATCGGGTTTGATTTGAAAGTTTTTCACCATAAGCATCGTCAATGTTAATTACTGCTTTTTGTGCATACTCTGAAGTGAAAAGTGCGGCTTTTGCTTCAAAATATGCCTGCATAGTTTTGTGATAATCCAAATGATCTTGAGTTAAATTTGAGAATGCTACTACTTTAAAACTCGCACCCTTAATTCGATTTTGAACTATGGCGTGACTACTGACCTCCATCGATAGATGTGAACACCCCTGCTCCATCATTGCCCGAGCAATCGCTTGTAACTCATCAGCTTCTGGAGTAGTCCGAGAACCTTTAACTATCTGGTCATTAATTTCAATTCCTAAAGTCCCAATTAGCCCACATTTCGAACTGTTTAGATTCAGGATTTGTGAAACTAAATTTGCCGTAGTGGTTTTGCCATTTGTACCTGTTATTCCAACCGCGCTTAATTTTTCAAACGGTTTTTCATACACCCATGATGATAATTCTCCAACCAAGGCCCTTGGTTGTTTGTGAGTAAAACTTGGAATAGAACAATCAATTTTTACATCACTTAGAACCGCCACCGCTCCATTAGCGATGGCTTGTGAAATGAAATCTTTTCCATGAAAGTTTTGGCCAGGACAAGCAATAAATAGATCACCGGGTTCAACTCTTTGAGCATTTATACAAACGCCAGTAATCGATACTGATTCAGTAAAGATCGCAGGATCAAAATCAGAGAGTAATTTTGGCTTAATGGAAAGTGGCTTAATCTGCATGTTTTAAGCCCCAGCTTTCTTGTTGCTCTTCTTTACATCCTTCAAAGCGGCCTCAGTTAGTTTAAATGTTGTAACCGGTGCAGTTGTTGGCTGAACTCTCTCACTTTGCAAAACAAAACTCATTACCTTTTTAAATACTGGCCCTGCAAGTACGCCACCCCAATGCATGCCTTTTGGATCCTGAATTGTCACGCTGATTACATACTTTGGTTGATCGGCAGGTGCAAACCCAATGAAGGATGCTGTGTAGCCGCTATAACATTTACAAGCAGTACTGAATCTATTTGCGGTTCCGGTTTTACCAGCAATTCGATACCCAGAAATAGCTGCAGCTGGTGCAGTTCCATTGCTAGAAACCACGCTCTCCATCATTGCGCGCATATTTGAAGCTGTTTGTGAGCTTAAAACTCTAACTGATTCATTCTCTTTAGCAGGAGTGTATTTACCGCTTTCATCAACCACGCCAGCCAGGATTGATGGTGAAACTCTAACTCCATCATTTGCGATAGTTGCAAAGACTGAAGTTGCTTGCATTGCTGTTAATGAGTATCCCTGACCAAAAGCTATCGTTGGAAGTGAAGTGCCAGACCATTCTTTAACTGGATGCAAAATTCCTGCAGATTCTCCAGGAAGTTTAGAGTTTGTGCTTTGGCCAATTCCAAACTTACGTAAGTAGTTGTATAAAGTATCTTTTCCAAGCTTTTGCCCAATTTGAATTGATCCAGTGTTGCTAGAAACAGCCAGAAGGCCGGTAGTTGTTAATCTCTGAGTTGGATGTTTTTCGTGATCGTGGAAGTACTCATCAGCGACCTTCATTTTGTATGGAATTGTAAAAATGGATTGCGGAGTAACCAAGCCCTCTTGCAACGCTGCAGCTACTGTAATTACTTTTCCTGTTGATCCTGGCTCATAAACTTCCTGCACTGCAGGATTTCTTAGCTTATTTAATGTTATTGTGCTAGAAATATTTGGATCAAAGGTTGGGGCACTTGCCTGGGCCAAAATCGCACCAGTTTTTGGATCCATCACAATTACCGTTCCAGATTCTGCTCGAGATGAAGCAACTGCCTGACTGATTGCATTTTGTGCTACCCATTGAACATCTCTATCAATTGTTAATCGAACACTGGTACCAGACTTTGCCTCAACACTTACTTGTTCTGATCCTGGAATGATGTTGCCTCGTCCATTTGCATAAATATATTTACCATTAGTTCCAGCCAACAGTGAATTTAAACTACTTTCTATTCCCGATGCACCACTGCCTTGATCATTTGTAATTCCAATTAGTGAAGATGTTAATTTTCCGCTCGGATAATCCCTAATAAAGCTTCGTTCTGGAACAAATCCGCCAATTCTTTTGCTGATTCCGTCTTTAGTTTTCAGAATTTGCGTGTTGTAATCTTTAATCGCTTGGTTAACCTGGCGCCAAGTTTCAGGGGTTATATCCTTGGCAATCAAAACATATCTACGCTCACCAGTTAAATCTGGTTGCAATTGGCTTGGTGTCATATTTAATATCGGGGCAACAACCTTGGCGGCAGCAGCTGGATCATTAACCACCGTTTGATCCACAGCGATGTTCATGGCAGAAATACTTCGCGCCAATTCCACGCCATTGATATCGTAAATTGTGCCCCTTGGTGCCAATAATGTTGCTGATTTACTTAATTCAACTTCAGCTTTTTTAACATAACCATTTGCTCTAATCGCTTGAATTTCAATCAGCCTTAACCCGAACAAAAGGAAAATAACTACTGCAATTGCAACGATTTTTCGAATCCGGTCTTGAACAATTAATTGCTGATTCATTTAACACCTGCTGACATATCTAAGAAGCGAGGATTTACCGAAGCAACCATTCCAAGCTCACTTGCTCTTTGAGCCAAGCGATCTGGTGAAGAAACAACCGCGACTTGACGAAGAATTGCCTCTCGTTCATCGGTTAGCACTTGTGCCTCTTGCTTAAGTTGTTGCAATAGGAAAGCATCCTTAGCTAAAGCAGTGTTAATTACGAGTAAGGACAGTAATCCTGTTGTAAAGATTGTTGCCAAGAAAATAATGAAAGTTTTATCACCAGCGACCTCACCTGATTTGGCCTCTGGAACTAAACGCAATACCGCTTGGTTAGTTTTCTCTCTGACAATTTTTCGAGAGATCTGGATCGCTGGTGCGAATTCAAAAATTGCCATTATGCACTCACCCGCTCAATTGCTCGAAGGCGCATAGATGCAGATCGTGGATTTGCCAGTAGCTCAGATTCATCTGCGCCTTGGCTTCCACTTCCAATTAAATTAAATGCTGCAGCAGAGTTTGGAAGATCAACTGGTAAACCAAGTGGAGTTCTAGATTGAGTAGCGCTTGCAAATATTTTCTTAACTATTCGATCTTCAAGAGATTGATAGCTCATAACAACGATTCGGCCACCGATAGAGATCGCTTCTAATGCTGCCGGAATAGCACGCTCTAAAACCTGCAACTCTTGATTTACTTCAACCCGTAAAGCTTGGAAGGTTCTTTTCGCGGGGTTTCCACCTGTGCGTCTGGCTGGTGCCGGAATTGAGTCTTTAACTATCTGAGCTAAATCTTGGGTGGTCTTTAGATTATCTGCTTGTCTTGCCTTAATAATATTTTCTGCAATTTTGCTGGCGAACTTCTCCTCGCCATAAATACTTAATATCTTTGCTAACTCACCATGTGAGTAGGTATTCAAGATTTTTTCAGCGGTTAAAGAACTGCTTTGATCCATTCTCATATCAAGTGGGGCGGCCTGTGAGTAAGAAAAACCCCGTTCAGCCTGGTCAAGCTGCATTGAAGAGACTCCCAAATCAAAGAGGATTGCATCAACCTTGGTTACTCCAGCCAAAGCCATTGCTGGCTCAATCTGGTCATAGGTGCCATGGAAAATACTTACTCGCTCTTGATAAGCCGATAAATTTGCTTGGGCAATTTTGATAGCTTGAATATCTCTATCTATTCCAATTAAGTGTAAGTTTGCAAAACTCTCTAAAAATGCACGGGCATGCCCGCCAAGTCCTAATGTGGCATCAATCAAATAGGTTTTGGATTTATTGATTAGCGCTGGAGAAAGCAATTGAACGCAGCGCTCTAACGCAACTGGTATATGCGTAATTTCTGCACTCATTTACTGCTCCCCCTCTTTCTCGAACTTTTCTTTTTCTGTTTTCGCTTCCTTGCTTACTTTTTCCTATTTACTTCTTTTTTAATCCTTCTCACTTATCTACTTAGGTCACCGCCCCTCGACGGATCACTTTTAATAACACGCGGCACCGGGGAAGTGGCGCCGCGAATCTTTATGAGTGGCGGTGGCCTAAATAGACATTTGAAATTAGAACAGGCCTGGTAGCACCTCCTCTGAAACATCTGCGAAGGTTTTTTCACGATCAGTTAAGTACTTACTCCACGCAGATGAATCCCAAATTTCTAATCGTGTATTTGCGCCAATAACAACGCAGTTTTTTTCTAATGTGGCATAGGTTCTAAGAGCTGCCGGAATTGTTACTCGTCCTTGATTATCTGGAATCTCATCATGTGCACCGGCGAACATCACTCGTAAGTAATCTCGAGAATTTTTCTGCGTTACCGGAGCTTGTCTTAATCTTTCAGTAATTAATGCAAACTCAGAGGCTGGAAAAACATAAAGGCAGTGTTCTTGACCTTTTGTAATTACTAAACCCTCTGCTAATTCATCACGAAATCTGGCTGGCAAAATCAATCTGCCCTTTTCATCAAGCTTTGGCTCATGGGTGCCAAGAAACATCGCTTAGCCTCCCCACGCTCACGATTTAACCTAGGTCACCACTTTACTCCCTTTTTCCCCACTTTCAACCCCCCGCACCCACTTTCCCTCCCATTCCCTCCCTGGAAATGGGCATAAAAAAACCACCCAAATGGGTGGTTGGTTTGAAGCATGGATAAGGCTTTACCCCTCGTTATTACGTCTATCCCATCTCTCCTCCAGGCTTGAGCCCCAGCCCGGTTTCTTAACCTTTTTTCCGCCTGAATTAAGGCTGATATTTGTGATGATCAAAAGCACCCCAGCAAGGCAGATAACAAATGCAATAACCCCAACAATGGTGGCCTGAGCAACTAAGCCGCTAATCAAGACAACCGCCCCTAGAGCCAATATCGATAGTCCCAGCAAGGCTCGAGAGCTCTGGCGAGTGCGTGCTTTCCCAGTCAGCGTTGAGAGCAGACGTGGATCCTCCTGCTCAAGGGCAGCCTCCATCTCAGCAAGAAGCTTTCGTTCATGATCGGAAAGTGCCATATTCGAAATATAGGGCAACTAAGGTTATTTTGAAAACCTGGGAGTTAATTCTCTTCGTGATCTTCGACTAATCGCGCAGGACGCAGACTTGCTGAGCCAAATTTGTTCTTAATTCGATCCACCGCCTTATCGGCTTGCTGCCACCCTGAGGTTCGCTGGCCCAAGACCATCTGATTTATCTCTTCATCCTCAACTAGTGAATCAAGGCTTACTCCAACCAGTCTAATTAAGACATTTTCTAAATTAAGGGCTAGATAAAGATTCTTAACTACCTCAAAGATTTCCTGTGTTCCAGTTATCGGAAGATCTACAGTTTTTGATCTGCTGATTGTTTTAAAATCGGTGAACCTTACCTTGATCGATATCGTGCCAGCGGCAAAACCTTTCTCTCTCATCCGTTCAACACTTCTCTCAGTCAATCTTAGAAACTCCTTTAAAATCTCCTCCTGTGAATCTAAATCTTGATCAAAGGTTTCAGATGAACTAATACTTTTCTCAATATGCTCAATTTCAACATCTCGATAATCCCTACCCCAGGCAAGTTCATAAAGTGAACCTCCACTTGCCTGCCCTAATACTCTAATTAATGTGCTGCGCGGTGTGTTTGCAATATCGCCAACTGTTTGAAGTCCCATTTTTGCCAGCTGTTCATTGGTTTTAGGACCAACACCCCAGATCTCTTTAGCCGCTAGTGGATGCAGAAACTCCAAGACTCTTTCAGGATCAATCTCAAGTAATCCATTTGGTTTACATTGGTTTGAAGCAATCTTTGCGATGAACTTATTGTGGGCAATTCCAACTGAGCAGGTTATTCCCTCTTTTTGTTCAACTCTTGCCCTTATTAATTTTGCAATAGTTTGGCCATCTCCTAGTAGGCGGCGAGCCCCAGTAACATCTAGAAATGCTTCATCCAATGACATTGGTTCAACTAGCGGAGTGATGTCGTGAAAAATACTCATCACACTTCTTGAAACCTCTTCATAGCGAGCCATATCTGGTGAAATAAAAATTGCATGTGGTGCTAATGCTTTAGCTTTATAAACTGGCATCGCAGCTCGGATGCCAAATTTACGTGCTTCATAATTTGCAGCAGAGACCACTCCTCTTCTACCAGCACCAACTACAACTGCCTTACCTTTTAATTTTGGATTATCTTTCTCTGCAACAGATGCGTAGAAGGCATCCATATCCACATGCAAAATGGTCGCAAGTTGTTCGACATCATTCATAATTTACGCACCACATCAACAAAACAATCGATATTTTTATTGAACACACCTGTAGTTTAGATCAAATACCTGACAGTAGCCTTTATCTTTATACCTCCGGCCCAATCGGGCGAACACTAACGGTAAGGGTATAAACAAATGACAGACACAATTTTAATTATTGGACGGGTGCTTTTTGCACTTCTGTTCATCAGCTCTGGAATCTCACACTTCACAAAGACTTCAGCAATGACTGGCTATGCACAGTTTAAAAAGGTTCCAATGGCTAAATTCTCTGTGCTACTAAGTGGCGCAATGATTCTGCTTGGCGGAATCTATATTGCAATTGGCTTCTACGCTGATCTTGGTGCGCTGCTACTTGCCGTATTCTTAATTCCAACCGCATTCCTAATGCATGCATTCTGGAAAGAGAGCGATCCAACCTCAAAGCAAAATGAGTCAATCGCATTCTTCAAGGATCTTTCCTTGGCCGGCGCTGCATTGATCATTTTTGCTCTCCTTAGAGGCGGAGCAGATTTTGGAAGCAATGTAGGAACACTGCTTTTCTTTAGCTAATTTAAATTAGTAAAAACCGCCCTCCTGGTTATTGACCAAGGGGGCGGTTTTTTTCTGCCGTTATTTAGTAAATATGTGGGAGTATCAGGTTATGGAGATTGGCTTAGTTCTTACCGCACTTGCCAGTGGTGGTTTTATTGGCGCAGTACTTGGCTTTATAGGCGCAGGTGGTGCGATGGTCACAGTTCCTATCCTGCTTTATCTATTTGATTTCACTCCAGCTGCTGCCACTACTGCCGCTCTTGCAGTGGTTTTTCTAGCCGCAGTTGCAGGGCTTGGTCCAAAATTTAAAAGTAAAGATGTATTGGTTAAGGAAGCACTTACGATTTGGTCACTTGGCCTTCTTACCAATATTGGCTTTGGCTTGATAGTTACCAAAATTGCAGATTCAGTAATTTTAATTGGGTTTTCAATGGTGCTTCTAGGTGCTGCTTATTCAATGCTTAAGGGTCCAATTAAAGATTCACCTGAAAAGAAGATTCCGGTTTGGGCATTGGTATTACTCTCACTTTTGATTGGCTCTTTAACAGGCCTATTTGGAATTGGAGGCGGCTTCTTAGCAATCCCAGTTTTAGTCTTGTTCTTTCATACACCCCAAAACAAAGCTGCAGGTACCTCCTTACTTATTATCGCCCTTAACTGTTTAACAGCATTTTTAGCCAAGTTTTCAATTTGGCAAGAGATTGATTGGGGCTATCCAGTAATAATCTCCGTAGCTGCTGTATTGATTGCTCACTACACCTCTAGATTGGCTGCAAAGACACCAACTGTTCATCTAAAACGAGGCTTTGCCTTTTTATTAATTGGGCTTGCCGGATTTACTATTTTGGCTCAGATATAAATTTTAATCATCAAGGGGGTAGTGGTGAAGAAAAAACGAGCGATCGGCATGGAATTTGCTGGAACCATGATCTTGGCAATTGCTGTAGTTGGTTCCGGGCACATGGCTGCAAACCTTTCCCAAGATGGTGGAATTAGATTATTGATAAATGCATTGGCCACAGCTGTTGGCCTAGCGGTTGTAATTAAGGTTGGTATGAATACCAGCGGTGCCCATTTTAATCCAGTAGTTACTTTAGTGATGGTAATTCTAAAGAAGATTTCAAATGAAGTAGCTGCCCTTTACATTGCAGCGCAGGTATTAGGCGCAGTACTAGGTGTTGGAGTTGCCAACCTAATTTATGATCAAGATTTTCTAAATCAATCATCAATACTTCGAGATGGTTCAAATCTGTTGGTCTCTGAAATCTTTGCAACCGCCGTATTGATCTGGATTATTCTTGCATTTGGTAAGAAAGTTGAGTTGATTGCAATCTACGTTCCAATCTGGATATTTGGGGCGATTTTGTTTACCTCAAGCACCTCCTTTGCCAATCCTGCAATAACAATTGGCAGAGTATTTACTAACTCATTTACTGGAATTGCACTTGATTCAGTATTGCTCTTTGTGCTTGCTCAAATTATTGGTGCACTGCTTGGTTTAATATTGGCAAAGAGCCTCACATCGGCTGGGAAGAAATCTGATGAGTAAGCCATCGGTTTTATTTGTTTGTGTTCATAATGCTGGCCGATCACAGATGGCTGCTGCATTTCTTACTCATTTAGCCGGTGATCAGATTGAAGTTAGATCCGCAGGATCTGCACCTGCTGACTTAATCAACCCTTCTGTGGTTGAGGCGCTTAAAGAGGTTGGCATTGATATTTCAAATGAGACGCCAAAGATTTTAACTACCTCTGCTGTTGAACAATCTGATGTGGTGATCACTATGGGATGTGGAGATGCTTGCCCATTCTTCCCCGGTAAAAGATATTTAGATTGGGCACTACCTGATCCAGCTGGCCAAGGTGTGGCAGCTGTACGGCCTATTAGAGATCAGATTCGCAAATTAGTCGAAGAACTTATTCCAACTTTAATTACGAAGTAACTGGCTGACCTGACTCAACCCAGGAGATAATTCCACCCAACAAATTGGCGGTTTCAAAACCACTCTCATCCATGATCGTGGCCGCATCCACGGAACGTTTTCCAGATCTGCAGTAGATCGCGTAATTGCAATTTTTATCCAGAGTCGAGATATCGGCAGTGAAGTATTCAGACATCACATCGATATTGATCGCCTCTGGGATGTGGCCTTGGGAAAACTCTTCAGGTGTGCGCACATCAATTACCGCCACATTAGATTTCACAATCTCAGCAGCAAATTGGGCAGCATCAAGATTTATCATTAGAAGAGTAATCTTACCTATGTGAAGCTAGCGATTGAAACACATGGTCATGGGCCATCCTTAGTTTTAATCCATGGCATGGGCTCGGCAGCAACTGCTTGGAAACCGATAATCCCTGAACTAGCAAAACACTTTCAAGTTATTACCGTTGATTTACCAGGCCATGGCCGAACACCCTACTCCCCAATTCAACAAATGGATCCAATCTCTTTGGCTAAATTAATCATTAGAAACCTTAAAGATATTGGAGTTGAGGAGTTTGACGTAGTTGCTAACTCACTTGGGGGTTGGATTAGCTTTGAGATGGCAGTTTTAAATCCTGATTCAGTTAAATCAATTACCGCACTAGCACCTGCCGGACTTTGGCTAACTCCATTTACCTCACGTTACCCAGGAGAATTGGCGCTACGAATGATGGCTAGCGGTGTTGAGAAACTAGCACCCTCTCTTTTGAATTACACCTGGGCCAAAAGAATTGGGTTTGAAACTGTATCTCCACGATGGAAAGAACTAAGTTATGAAATTTGTTTAGATGCAACAAGTGCAATGGCGCAATCAACCGGATACTTTCCTGCTTGGGATGCTTTACTTGGCAAAAGGTTTGATAAACAGATCAGCGCTGAAATTCCAATCACTATTATTTTCGGAGATTCAGACCATACCCTGCCTGCCAAGACATGTCAGGAGAGATCCCTTGCTCCATCTCACTCTAAATGGGTTATCTTGCCGCAGACCGGACATGCTCCAATGTGGGATAGCCAGCAAGAGGTTATCTCAGAGATTTTGTTAACCACAAGGGTGTCAAAATGATTACCGTCATTTATTTTTGGCGAATCAAAAGAATCTATCTACCGTTGGCGATATTAAATATGGCAACAAATAAATTCTTATTAAAAGTAATACTTGGCAGAAGTTTTATTAAAATGTTAGGCACTGGTAAAGGTGAGAGCTTTACTCCCAAAGATGCAGACTCATTTCGTTGGGGAATTTTGATTACGACCAAAGAATCCAACATTAAGAAGTTTGATTCTTCATTTGTGATTAAGCTTTGGCAAAAAATTGCTCGCTCGCAATATAGAGCTGTGTTAAGACCAATTTCATCACACGGAGTATGGTCAGGACAAACTCCTTTTGAAAGTGAAAAATTTGAATGGAATGGCAAAGTTGCTGCAATTACAAGAGCGAGAATTGTTTGGTCAAAGAATCTACAATTTTGGCGTGCAGTGCCACCAGTTACTGAAAGTTTGCATAAATCTGCTGGCCTAATAAGTGCCATTGGTATTGGCGAAGCCCCGATCGGACTTCAGGGTACTTTTTCTCTTTGGGAGAATTCCCAAGCCCTGAAGCAGTTTGCATACCAAGGTCAGGCTCACCTACAGGCAATCGCAGCCACTGAAACCAATAAATGGTATTCCGAGGAGTTGTTTGCTCGGTTTGCAGTGATACAGGAGCAGGGCACACTCGACTGATGAGGCACAATTAGCCCATGTCACTTCGCCAATTTTACCCTCGTAAAAATAGCAGAAGGCAAGTTGCCCCTTGGAAGTTATATTCGCTCTATCTAACTCTTGCAATTGCAATCGGTCTTCAAATCTCCTATCCACTTATTGATGGTGAAGTTCTAAGAGTTGTCACTATTGCGACCGTTTACTGGGCAGCTGCAGCAATGTTCTTGCACGCAATTTTTGCTTATGGAATTGTTTATGCAATTCAGTTTTTATCCATAACCTTCACTTACGCATTAGTAATTGAGCAAATTGGAAGTCGCACTGGCTGGCCATTTGGAAGCTATGAATACTCAGGAAGTTTGGGATATCAAATATATGGCGTGCCATTAGTTGTCCCCTTTGCATGGGTAATGCTTGCGCATCCAATATTTATTGCCGCACGTAAGGTTACAAAAAATTGGGTGTTTTTATATGGCGGGATTGGGATGATGGCCTGGGATCTATTCCTAGATCCACAAATGGTTTCTGCAGAAAGATGGACTTGGAGCTTTACCGGCTCTCATGTGCCATTTCAGCCAGATATTCCATTATCAAACGCCTTTGGTTGGCTACTAACTGGAATGGGATTAATGGCACTTCTGAATTTAACCCTAAGAAGTGATCGCAGAAAAATTGGTACGTCAACTTTAGTGCCAGATGCTCTTCTCTTTTGGACATGGTTTGCCGGAGTGATTGGAAATCTCTTTTTCTTTGACCAACCAGGAGTTGCATTTATCGGTGGGCTTGTTTTTGGTTTGTTTTTACTTCCTTACATTTTCTTATTGCGTTTTGGTCCGCCTGCCAATAGTTAATGCAACTTCTATTAGCGATATGCGCTTTAGCATGCTTTTTAGTAATTCTAAATAGCCTCACAATTAAAGTAATCAAGGATTCAAATGCTTCAATTCTTGATTCGGTTTCGATTTTGATCCCAATGCGCAATGAGTCTGCAAATGCTGCAGATTGCCTAGAATCTATATTGAATCAAACTGGTCTAGACAAGGTTGAAATTCTCTGCCTTGATGATGCTTCTACTGACAATACTGCAGAAATCATAAAAGGATTTCCTACAGTTAAATACCTTCCGGGTAGTAACCCACCAGAAGATTGGCTAGGCAAATTATGGGCATGCCATACCCTGGTAGAGAAAAGCACTGGGGAGTATCTTGTTTTTGTTGACGCCGATGTTAGGTTAAGTAAAAATGCCGTTGCAAGTTCAATATCGAAAATGGGTAATTGGGATTTCGTTTCTCCGTATCCTAGGCAAATTGCATCAGGCTTCATTCAAAAAGTATTTCAGCCACTGCTGCAATGGTCATGGCTTGCCTCTGTTCCACTTTTACTAGCTCAAAAACTTTCAATTAAATCGATGGCTGTTGCAAATGGCCAATTTTTAATCGTTAAAAGACAGGCT
>CALPKA020000002.1 GCA_943324025.2 Bifidobacterium breve
AAACGTGCACTGCCTGGGAAAAGCTTAGTTCGAAAATCTGCCAAAATTCCAAAAGCGTAAACATCGATTCCTAGTCCATCAACTATTTTTGCAAGCTGTTCAATTTGTTCTGCTGTGTAGAACTGCGCTTCATCACAAATAATAAATGTGATTCGTCCACCTATTGATAATCGTTCAACTATCAATTTGTGTATATCTAAATCTTCATCTACTTCCAGAGCCTCAATTTGTAATCCAAGCCTTGATGAAATCAACCCTTTACCAGCCCGGTCTTTGCTAGTGAAGATAACTCCTTCACGACCTCTAGATCTATGGTTGTGTGCGGTTTGAAGAGCTAATGTTGATTTTCCGCTATCCATCGTGCCGCAGTAATAGATTAATTCAGCCATTAGGTCATTCTGCCAAGATAGTTGCTATTTTGATATCAGGATGGGCCTTGGCGATGCGTGATCTTCCCCCCAATGCGGGAATCTCTAGCAAAAAAGCGATGCTAACAGGGTTTAACCCAGCCATCTTTAATAGATCAATCGAAGCAATAGCTGTTCCACCAGTGGCTAGGACATCATCGATTAACAACACCTTACCTCCTGCGGGGATTAGTCCAGTGTGTATTTCCAAAGAAGATTTTCCGTATTCAAGATCATACATTTTAGAAATTACCTTGCCTGGCAATTTTCCCGATTTGCGAATTGGGATAAATCCTTTATTGGTTAGTGCTGCTACCGCTGATGCAAAAATAAAACCCCGGGCTTCAATGCCGGCGATGTATTCAGATTGATCGGCTATTTGTGCAAATTGATTGCATACTTTTTTGAACTCATCCGCATTGGCTAAAAGTGGAGTAATATCTTTAAAAATAATCCCTGGTTTGGGAAAATCAGGAATAATTCGGATTAGATCATTGCCCAAAATGCTCACAATCCAATCATATTGATTTGAGTTCAAATATTGGTGTCCGGGAGGGGAGTTGAACCCCTAAGCCCTTGCGGGCACTAACACCTCAAGCTAGCGCGTCTGCCAATTCCGCCACCCGGACCTTTTTCCATTTTAACCTAAAGTGAATTCAAAGGAAATTGAATATATATAGCACAATAGGCTCATGAATCTAACACCTGATCAATTAATCGAGTTAGAGAATGAAACAATCTTGCTATGCCAGGAAATGATCCGTATACCCAGTGTTAACTATGGTGAGGGCAAAGGCGATGAGAAAGCCATGGCCGAGTACGTTGCGGCGAAGTTATCTGAAGTTGGAATCACTTCCGAATTAATTGAAACAGCTCCAAACCGAGTTAATGTGGTTGCAAAATTTGAAGGACGCGACACCAATAGACCTGGCCTAGTTCTTCATGGTCATATAGATGTAGTTCCTGCTAATGCTGACGATTGGTCAGTTGATCCGTTTAGTGGATTGATTAAAGATGGATTTATTTGGGGACGTGGCGCGGTAGACATGAAAGACATGGATGCGATGATTTTAGCTACGGTTAGAATGTGGAAGAGAGTTGATTATCTGCCACCAAGAAATGTTTTATTGGTGTTTTTTGCCGATGAGGAGGCAGGTTCCAATTACGGTTCTCGTTGGTTGGTTAAAAATCGCCCAGAGATATTCGCAGGCTATAGCGAAGCGGTATCTGAAGTTGGTGGATTCTCAGTCACTGTTACCGGTGATAACCGTCTATATTTAATTGAAGCTGCTCAAAAAGGTATACAATGGATGAAATTAACTGCAAAAGGAACCGCAGGCCATGGATCTTTTGTCAACCATGACAATTCAGTAACCAAAATTTCAAATGCTGTGGCAAGAATCGGCAACTATGAGTGGCCGCAACTAGAAACAAAAACCAATGCGAAGTTTTTTAAGAAATTAGCAGAGGTTACAGGTCAGAAATATGATCCTAAGGATGTTTCACTACTCTTAAATGAATTAGGAAATGCAACAAAAATGATTGGTGCCACTATTTCAAATACGGCAAATCCGACAATGTTGGAGGCAGGCTATAAGGTCAATGTTATTCCGCAGGAAGCAAGCGCATATATCGATGGACGTTTTTTGCCTGGATATGAGGATCAGTTATCGAAAACCATAAAGAATTTAGTTGGTGAAGATATTGAAGTAGAAATTGTTACTCGAGATATAGCCCTAGAGGTTGATTTTGCAGGACCATTAGTAGACGCGATGTGCGCTGCAATCCAAAGTGAGGATTCAGTGGGAATTCCAGTTCCATACCTAATGAGCGGTGGTACTGACAATAAAGCGTTACATGATTTAGGTATTACTGGTTATGGATTTTCACCTTTAAAATTACCAAAGGATTTAGATTTCTTCTCACTCTTTCATGGAGTTGATGAGAGAGTCCCTATTGATGGTTTGAAGTTTGGCGTCAGAGTTTTGGTTAATTTCTTAGACAATATTTAGTTAAGAGGATACTTCATTTAAAGCTTGTCTTACTTGATCAGGTAGCGTGATTTGTTCCACCGTAAGAATTCCACGCATTTGCGCTCCAGTACGAGCACCGATCAATGCGCTTGTAACTCCTGGAGCATCTCTAACCCAGGAGAGCGCCACCTCTAAAGGCGAATATCCCAATCCATCTGCTGCAACACATACCGCTTCAACAATTTGTTTTGATTTCTCAGATAGATATGGCTCAACGAAGTTTGCAAAGTGCGGAGAGGCTCCGCGGGAGTCAGATGGAACTCCTGATCGATATTTACCCGTTAATACACCTCGACCTAAAGGTGACCAAGCAAGAAAACCAAGATTTAACGCATTCGCAGCCGGTATAACCTCTTCTTCAACTTTTCTATTCAATAATGAGTATTCATTTTGCGCCGCGATTATTGCTGCTTTTCCAAAAATTGGATTCTGCAAAGTTGCAGATCGTGCTAATTGCCAACCATTAAAGTTGCAAACGCTTACATATCTAGCTTTGCCAGAGGCCGTTGCATAATCCAGGGCGGATAAAGTTTCTTCAAGAGGTGTATTTTTGTCCCAAGTATGAATTTGCCAAAGATCTAAGTAATCAACATTTAATCTTGAAAGACTCCGTTCTAAATCAGAAATTAACTCGTTGCGTGAGTTATTTACTAGTCGGGAGCCATCCTTGAATGAAATTCCAGCCTTAGAAGCTAAGAATAATTGATCACGTTTTACTAAAGTCCCTATAAAGCCACCAAGAACTCTCTCTGCATCACCATCTCCATAAACCGCTGCAGTATCAATCAAATTGCCACCAGCTTCAACAAAATATTGAAGTTGTTGAGCCGCTTCATTCTCATCGGTGTCTCTGCCCCAGGTCATGGTGCCTAAACCCAACCTGGAGATAGATACTCCACCCAATTTTCTGCGTTCCATGGTTGGCAGAGTAGCAACGGGAAGGTCAAAAGATCGGTAACCTTGCCAAATGCCGATTGTGTATCTTCTACGTCATGCCCAGTCCGAGGCGAATATCAAGGGAATACTGGCCGGGCGCGATGATTCGGTAAATCTAAGTAAATTTGGGCAAAAACAAGCTTCAAATCTGGTCGGCTATCTTGAAAACCTCAACATTCATCAAGTGTATTGCAGTCCACTCGCAAGATGTATCCAAACAATAAATCCATATATGAAAAAAAATCCCCGGATAAGTTTTGATTTTGAACCTCAGCTGTTAGAGATGGATTACGGAACTTGGAGCGGTAAATCTCTAAAAATTCTAAGTCGCAACAAATTATGGAAGTCGGTTCAGTCTTCACCCGAAAAATTCAAATTTCCTGAGGGTGAAAGTTTCAAGCAAATGCGGCAGAGAGTAGATTTAATGATTGAAAAATTGTCAAAAGCCAAAGAGCCGGTACTACTTGTAACTCACGGGGATATTATTAAAATGTTTATAACTTCAGCCTTAAATGCGCCAATTAATCAATTCCAAAGCTACGTGATTGAACCAGGTTCAATAACTACATTGAATATATCTAAATCTGGACATACCGTTTTACAAACAAATTACTCGCAAAAACAATCCAATTTCAAAGCTTTTCGAACCAATATCCTTGGCGGAGGTAATTTGATCCAGTTGCGTGCAAAACGGAAACTTAAGTAATGCCAAGAATTGTTTATCGTCACGATCAACCTTCAAGGTTCATAGCAAGTGCGATAGGTGAGCCTGGTCAGCGTGAGTTTTTCTTACAAGTTAAATCTGATGATGGAGTAAACACAATCGGAATTGAAAAAGGTCAGGTAATTGCATTAACGGAACGATTCGAAGAATTGATACGGGAAATCAGGCGGGGTAAGTTGGCTTCGCCGGACGAAATTAGCGTAAAACCATTAATAGATAACAAGCCATTGGAATTACCCATAGAAGCGGATTTCTTAGTTGGGATCATAAGTATCACGTGGGAGAACGATCGAGTTTATCTAAATCTCCAGGCTGCAAGCCAAGATGATGAAATTTATTTAGATGACATTGATGAAGGCCCAGATCTAATTGTTGTGAAACTAAAGATTGAGCAAGTTAAAGGATTTTGTGAGCGTGCTAGAGAAATCGTCAATGCCGGAAGACCATCATGTGCATTTTGCGCATTACCGATAGATCCGATGGGTCATTTGTGCCCTAGGGCTAATGGATATCGTCGATGAATTTACAATGGGAAAAAATCTCTGCTTCTCCCTTGAAAATAATTGGAAGGTTGGTTGATGCATCAAATGCAACTCTCCAGGCAGTGATTGAAGATAGTGACCCTTTGATAAAAGTTATTTATAAACCAATAGCCGGCGAAAGACCTTTATGGGATTTTGAAGATGGTAATTTAGCTAGCAGGGAATTATCGGCATTCATAGTTAGTGATGTTGCTGGATTTGAAATTGTACCGTTCACAACATTGCGAGATGGTCCATTTGGAATGGGAATGGTTCAACAATGGATAGAGGTTGATAATAAGGTTGATGTAATTGAATTTGGTCAATCGGATGATAAGCAGTTGAAACGATTAGCGCTTTTTGATGCGGTTATAAACAATACTGATAGAAAATTTGGTCATCTTTTGCTAGATCAATCGGGAAAATTATATGGATGCGATCATGGGGTAGCATTTCACAAGGAAAACAAATTACGGACCGTATTGTGGCAATTTGCTGGTATAAATTTTGATCAAGACGAAATCCATTTACTTGGTGCCCTGTTAAAGATAGATTGGCGTGAAAAATTATCTACTTATATAACAGATGATGAAATTCAAGCTCTCTATATAAGAATCCAAAATCTGATTAGCGATGGCAAATTCCCTGAACCTAGCCAGAATTGGCCTGCAGTTCCTTGGCCGCCGGTATAAAAGTAGACTATCTCTCATGAATGCCTGGCCTTCGATTTCAATCACCCCATTTAAAAATCTTAATTTTCCGCAACTGAAAATCAAAGATTCAAATAAAGGCGAAGTTGCAGTTAATTCCAATGCTGTCTTTAGAATGTATGTTTGCGGTATAACACCTTACGATGCAACTCATTTAGGACATGCGGCAACTTATCTAGCTTTTGATTTAATTAATCGATATCAAATTTTGGCTGGTTTAGATGTTCATTTCGTAGAGAACATAACCGATGTGGATGATCCATTGTTAGTAAGAGCCATACGAGACAATGTAGATTGGCAGGATTTGGCTAACCAGCAAATTGATTTATTCAAATCAGATATGTCTGCATTGCGAGTTATACCTCCAAAGGATTTCATAAAGGTCACAGAATCCCTTCCAATTATTGAGAATTTTATAAAGAAACTTGATAGCAATGGTTATCTTTATTCAATACAAGGGGACTACTACTTTGCGGTGTCAGAATTTTTAAGCACTTTGCCAATGACTATTGAAGAAGCTGTCAAAATATTTGCTGAACGTGGGGGAGACCCAGAACGCACTGGAAAGAAACATAAACTTGATCCGTTAGTTTGGAGTGCGAATACAGGTAGTGATCCAGGATGGAGCTCTCCTTATGGTTTTGGAAGGCCTGGTTGGCATATTGAATGCACTGCGATTGCTTGTAAATATTTAGATGATGGAGTTTCTGATCCAATAATTAATTTGCAAGGTGGTGGGTCTGATTTGATATTCCCACACCATTTTATGAGTGCTCAAATAATTAAAGCAGCATATGGCAGGAATTTTTCAGAATTATTCGTTCACACTGCGATGATTTCTTTGCAGGGAGAAAAGATGAGCAAATCGAAAGGTAATTTAGTTTTCGTATCCAAATTGCTTGAACAAGGTGTTGACCCGATGGTGATCAGATGGGCTCTTCTTAAAGGTCACTATCAAGATGATCGAAGTTGGAGTGAAGACCTACTAAACCAAGCTGAAATTGAAGTAAACCAAGTAAGACAAGCGCTGGCCCAAACCGAAGTAGTTGAATCAGAACAGTTAATTCAAGATATTTTGGTAGATCTTTCTAATAACTTAGATACCCCATCTGCACTTAAAAGATTGCTCGACTGGTCTATTAAATCAAAATCTTGGGGCACAATTAACCAAAGCGGAACGGTATCTAGATTTATTGATTTCACTTTAGGTTTAGCTCTTTAGATCGGTATGTTGGCTATATAAGTAAGGTAAACTAACCTAAATGAATTCCCTTCGCGAAGCTCTTAAAAAGCGAGTGGTTATAGCTGATGGTGCTATGGGAACTATGCTTCAAAATCAAAACCCTACCTTGGCTGATTTTGAAAATCACGAGGGTTGTAATGAAATTTTGAATATCACTAGACCCGATATCGTTAAAGCGGTGCATATTGAATATTTAAAAACAGGAGTAGATGCAATTGAAACAAACACCTTTGGAGCAAATTTTGCGAACTTAGCTGAATATGGAATAGAAGATAGAATTTTTGAACTTGCCTTGGCAGGTGCAAAAATTGCGCGTGAAGCAGCAGATGAATTTTCTACAACAGATAATCTTCGTTGGGTATTAGGGTCATTAGGACCTGGAACCAAACTTCCAACTCTTGGTCATACTACTTATCAAAATCTGAAGGATGCATATGCAACAGCATCTAAGGGAGTAATACAGGGCGGTGTCGATGCGATCCTTATTGAAACAGCACAAGATCTTTTGCAAGCAAAAGCAGCTATTAATGGTGCACGTGAGGCAATAAAACTTTCAAAAAAAGATATCGTATTGATTGCTCAGGTTACTGTTGAAACTAACGGCACAATGTTGATGGGATCTGAGATCGGTGCTGCTCTGAATGCCCTTGAGCCATTAGGCATCGATTTAATCGGTCTTAATTGTGCAACAGGACCTGCAGAGATGAGCGAACATTTACGGGTGTTGAGCAAAGGAGCATCAGTAGGAATTTCAGTTATGCCCAATGCAGGTTTACCTGTTTTAGGTGAAAATGGAGCACATTATCCTTTAACGCCAAATGAACTGGCATCTTCATTAAAGCAATTCGTGGCAGATTACAAAGTTAATCTCATTGGTGGTTGTTGCGGCACTACACCAGCGCATATGAAGGAAGTTGTTAAGCAAATTCATGGAACAGAAAATTCAAATCGCAGTATAAATCGTGAAATTGGGGCATCGTCGTTATATCAATTCGTTGGGTTTAAGCAGGACAATACTTATTTGGCCATCGGTGAAAGAGCAAATGCAAATGGATCGAAGGCGTTTAAAGAAGCTCTACTGAAAGAGGATTGGCAAAGCTGTGTAGAAATTGGGCGAGATCAGATACGAGATGGCGCACATATGCTTGATCTATCAGTTGATTATGTTGGTCGCGATGGAGTGGCTGATATGAAAGAACTAGCCTTTAGATTTGCAACTACTTCAACATTGCCGATTGTGTTGGATTCCACTGAACCAGCTGTTTTGAAAGCCGGATTGGAGCAATTAGGCGGAAGGTCGGTGATTAATTCTGTTAATTTTGAAGATGGAGATGGCGAATCATCTAGATTTGCAAAAATTATGCCGTTGGTAGTTGAACACGGAGCGGCAGTGATTGCACTAACAATCGATGAAAAAGGACAGGCTCGAGATGCTGATTGGAAAATCAAGGTATCTAGAAGATTGGTTACTGATTTAACTTCAAAATGGGGAATGCGTACTTGCGATATTTTGATTGATTGTTTAACTTTTCCAATCGCAACCGGCCAAGAAGAGACCCGGAAAGATGGTATTGAAACTTTGAAAGCTATTCGACTATTGAAAGAGGAATTCCCAGAGGTTCAAACAACTTTAGGTGTGAGTAATATTTCCTTTGGTCTAAATCCTGCGGCGCGTATAGTTTTAAATTCAGTGTTCTTAGCTGAAGCTGTAAAAGCAGGCTTGGATTCAGCAATAGTTCATCCATCAAAGATAACCCCAATGAATCGTATAGATCCTGAACATTTGAAAGTGGCTTTGGATTTAGTTTATGACAAACGTGAATATGATCAATCAGGTGAGATAACTTATGACCCTTTAACTAAATTCTTGGAATTGTTTGAAAATGTGCAAGTTCACTCATCCAAAGAAAGTAGGGCGGCTGAATTAGCTGCTTTGCCATTAGAAGAGAGATTACAACGAAGAATTATTGATGGCGAAAAAGTTGGTTTGTCAGAGGATTTGCAAACTGCTTTAACCTCTGGAATTCCAGCTTTAACCATTATCAATGATTATCTCCTTTCTGGCATGAAAACTGTTGGTGAATTGTTTGGCAAGGGAGAAATGCAACTGCCTTTCGTATTGCAATCTGCGGAGGTAATGAAAACAGCTGTGGCATATCTTGAACCGCATATAGAGAAAACTGATGATAAAGGTAGAGGAAAAATTTTGTTAGCCACCGTTAAGGGTGATGTTCATGATATAGGTAAGAATTTAGTAGATATTATTTTGTCCAATAATGGTTACGACACTGTGAATATCGGTATTAAACAAACTGTGAACGAGATTATTGATGCTGCGTTAAAGAACGATGTGGATGTAATAGGAATGTCTGGATTATTGGTTAAATCAACAGTAATTATGAAAGAGAATTTACAGGAGTTAGAAAGCAGAGGAATGGCGGAGAAATGGCCCATCGTTCTTGGTGGTGCCGCATTAACACGCTCATATGTTGAGCAGGATTTGAGTGAACAATTTCCTGGAACTGTTAGATATGCAAAGGATGCATTCGAGGGATTGAAATTAATGGATTTATTAATGGGAATTAAGAAAGGTGTTGCGGGAGTTGAACTTCCCCCTTTGAAACCACGTAGAACGGCAAAACGAGAAACAGGACTAGCAAAGGAAGTTGATCTTGTTAGAAGTGATGTTTCTGAACTTAACCCGGTTCCGGCTGCACCGTTTTTTGGTTCAAAAGTTGTAAAAGGTATTGCGCTGGCAGATTATGTTCAAATGCTTGACGAACGAGCTCTATTTCTGGGTCAATGGGGATTGAAAGGCAAAGATTTTGAAGAGATGGCAAAAGAACAAGGACGGCCACAGTTAAGAAGTTTGTTAAACGAAGTCCAATCTAAGGGCTGGTTAAATTCTGCAGTTGTGTATGGATATTTCCCATGCGTAAGTGAAGGCAATGACCTAATTGTTTTGCATCACGAAGGTCCACTGAAGAATCAGGAGAGGGTGCGATTTACTTTTCCACGTCAAAGTAGAGATCGTAGATTATGTCTTTCTGATTTTTTTAAGAGTCGAAGTAGCGGTGAAATAGATGTTGTAAGTTTTCAAGTAGTAACAATGGGAGAATCGATTAGCAGAGCCATCAATGAACTCTTCCAGAAGAATCTTTACAGAGAGTATTTAGAGCTCCACGGCCTTTCGGTTCAGTTAACGGAGTCTTTAACCGAGCATTGGCATGCTAGAACTCGTGAAGAATTGGCCATAGATGGTCAAGATTCTAAGAAATTAGATGAGATTTTTAGCCAGGGATATCAAGGATCTCGTTACTCATTTGGGTACCCAGCGTGCCCAGATTTAGAACAGCAAACTCAAATCTTTGAATTATTGGAGCCAGAGCGGATTGGTGTAACCCTTTCAGATGAATTCCAGCTTTATCCTGAGCAATCAACCTCTTCAATAGTTTTGCATCATCCAGAAGCAAAGTATTTCAACGCATCATGAGTGCAATTTTGTTCGATATGGATGGCACTTTAATTGATTCTGAACCGCTTTGGTTGGCGGCCGAAAAACAAGTTATGGAAGAGGTTGGTAGTACTTGGGATGAAACGGATCAAATAAATTGTCTTGGCGGACCTATGGAAAGAACTGAACGATATATGCAGGATAGAACTGGAAATATCAAACCATTTGGGTATTTTGGATCACGTTTAGATTTAGTTATGGAAGAGAAACTTTTAAATGAACTTGAACTTCTCCCAAACGCGTTAGATCTGTTATCTGAATGCAAAAATGCCAATATTCAAATGGCACTAGTTACGGCAAGTACTGGACGTCAGATGCGTTCAGCTTTAACTAGGTTCCCAAAGGATATATTTGGGGCGACAGTTTCTCGAGATGATGTTTCGATCACCAAGCCAAATCCTGAACCGTATTTGAAAGCTGCAAGTATCTTGGGAGTTGATATTAGAAATTGCATAGTCTTTGAAGACTCCTTAACTGGTGTGGCATCTGGATTATCGGCTGGGGCACAGGTAATTGGTATTCCACATTTAGTAGAGATGAAACCAAGTTCAAATCTACGGGTTATTGATTCTTTAGCGTCAGTTGATTTAAAGCAATTACTCGATTGGTATCCGGATTTAGGTAGTAGGATTGGTAAATAATGAGCGATCGCAATTTTCAATACGGGGATCGCGTTCAGTTGACCGATGCTAAAGGTAAATTGTATTCAATTACTTTGACCGCTGGTGCTGAGTGGCATACTCATAAAGGAATGCTCAAGCACGATGAATTAGTTGGGATTCCTGAAGGTTCTATCGTCGTCACCAATGGAGAATTGAAATTTCAAGCCTTTCGTCCACTTTTAGCTGATTATGTTCTGTCAATGCCAAGAGGGGCAACAATAATTTATCCAAAAGATGCTGCCATGATTTTGGGTGTAGCAGACATTAAACCGGGTGTGAGAGTTTTAGAGGCTGGGGTAGGTTCAGGCGCGTTAAGTATCTCTATTTTAAGAGCTATAGGAGAAAACGGTTTTCTTCACTCTGTAGAAATTCGCGATGATTTTGCAAAGATATCTGAAAAGAATGTTTCGAGTTATTTTGGTGAAAAACCGGCTAATTGGAAACTCAGTGTTGGTGCGCTTCAGGAGCAGCAGTTAGAAAATAATTATGATCGGATTGTGTTAGATATGTTGGCGCCTTGGGAATGTATGGATGTTGCATCTAATGCATTAGTGCCTGGTGGTGTCTTCATGTCATACGTAGCCACTACAACTCAATTATCGAGAATCGCTGAAGCAATAAAAGAGAGTGGTAATTTTACCGAACCTGAATCCAGCGAAACTATTGTCAGGGGATGGCATCATGAAGGTTTGGCAGTTAGACCTCAGCATCGAATGATTGGACACACTGGATTTTTAGTCTTTGCAAGAAGGATGGCGCCAGGAGTTGCGGTTTTACAGAGGCGACGTCGCCCATCTAAAGGTTCTTATGATCTGCCTGAATAAATTAAAGTACTGAAATTAGATCAACAACGAATATTAATGTTTCATTAGGCCCGATGGCTCCGCCTGCTCCTTGAGCTCCATAACCAAGATCTGGTGGAATGACTAACAATCTGCGTCCGCCCTCTTTCATTCCTGGAATTCCTTGCTGCCATCCTGCGATTACACCACTTAAAGGAAATGTTGCTGTTTGCCCGGAATCCCAAGAGGACTCAACTAGAACGCCAGTACTCCATGCCATAAGTGTGTAATGAACTTCAAGAGTTGAAGTTGCGACAGCTTCTTTGCCATCTCCTTCAAAAATATCTGTTTTTGTTAATGTTGCCGGAGGATTTCCAACTGGTGCAGAGATTGTTGGTTTCGCACCCTTTGATCCAGTAATTGCAGGATTGGCTGAGCTGTTTGTAGCTGAATTAACCATGGGATCCACTCCTCCATCAGTAGTACAAGCGCTTAAAAGCATCGCAGATATAGCCACTACGAGGAATTTACGAGAAATGCGCACACCGTATATTAGCAAAGATTTCCTAAATGGCTAACCTTGGAGGGTGAGTGATCAAAAAACAGAACGTTTAATTAATTTGACGCTCGCACTTTTAGCAAGCAAGCGATATCTTTCAAAATCTGAGATTTTTAATACGGTGGCCGGATACAGCGGCAGCGCTGAATCTATGGAGCGTATGTTTGAACGCGATAAAGATGAATTGCGAAATCTTGGAATCCAAATCGAAGTTAGAGCTTTAGATCCTTTATTTGAAGATGATCAAGGTTATCTAATCGCATCCGACACTTTCCAGATCAATTCTGATGATTTTTCAAATGATGATCTAGTACTTCTAAATATGGCGGCGAATCTATGGAGTTCTTCAGAACTTGGAGAAGAAGCTAAAACTGCCTTACTAAAAATACATTCCATAGCGGGTCCAATAAACAATGATCAGATATTTGCGGGATCGATTATTGATAACCAAGATGCAAAAATACTAACTGAAATATTTGATGCTGTTGATAATCAAATCGAATTGCAATTTCGGTATAAAGGTTCACAAAGGCAGGTCAAACCTTATGGCTTATTCACTCAGAATGGTTTTTGGTACCTCGCTGCCCAGGATGATGAAGCAATCAAACAATTTAAACTGATTAGAATTCAAGGTGACTTCGCTCTGGTAGGCAGTAAGAATTCCTTTCCTAAGCCTGAAGGGTTTGATCTTAAAGCGTTTATTGAAACCTCTTCAAAAGCAGAAGAGGTGACAGCTCAAATCTTGGTTCGCAAAAATCAAGCCTTATCTTTACGAAATCAGTTCGCAGTCACCGAGATTGATGACGAGTGGGATCAAATGCAGATCGTTTTTCATAATCAAGAGGAGTTGATCGAGAGAGTTCTTTGGTATCTAGACAGTGTTAAAGTTATTTCTCCAAGTGAATTGCGAGATGAAGTTTTGAAACGTCTGAAAGCATTTGCAAATGGTTAACTCAGCATCTAATCGAGCGTTACGAGCTATGGATCTAATCCCTTATATTTTGGAAAATCCTGGTGTGAGCACAACTGAATTGGCTCAAAATTTCTCAGTTTCTGTAAAGCAGATAGAAGAGGATTTAAGTTTAATTTTCATGTGCGGTTTGCCGGGTTATACGCCATATGACCTCATCGATCTGGTGTTTGAAGATGGAATAGTCAGTGTGATTGACCCTCAAGTACTCTCCAGACCCCGAAAATTTTCCAAAGCGGAACATGTGGCAATTGTTTTAGGCTTAGAAATCTTAAAAAGCTTGATTCATGATAATCCCGAGTATCACGTGCGAATCTCAAGGGTATTGAATAAATTAAATGAGTCAATGCCCAATGTTGAGGTATTGATGAAAAATCAGGAAAATTTTCAGTATTTTGACATCATCAATCGAGCAATCAAAATGAAACATAATTTGAAGATAATTTATAATTCTGAAAGCAAGGACGAACAAAAGGCACGTTCGATTATACCTTTGCGAATATATCTTCAGAATGCACAAGCTTATTTATTGGCACTTGATCCAGTTTCAAGTATTGAGAAAGTTTTTAAGATATCTAATATCAGTGCATGTGAAATCGGTGATGTCAGTGAAGTATCTTCGAGAATGGTTGAAGAAGAACAAATTAAAGTTGAAATTATTGTTGATGAAAAACACTTGATCTTTCTCGAGCGAAACTCTTCGATAATCGTTGATCAAAAGCTGGTTCCAGAAGGAACTAAGGTAACACTCAAAGTGCGAAGTACGGACTGGATAAAGCGAGCCATTATTAGTAACGCCCCCGGTATCGAAGTGCTTTCACCTCCAGAATTGGCAACTTGGGCTAGAGAAACCGCGTCCAAGATGATTTCTTTGTACGCGTAAATTGGGTTGGATTGAGGTAGTATTTCCACATGAACTCATTGAAACCTTGGCATTTATTGGTACTTGCGGTTGTATTTTTAGTCTTGTTTGGTTCTAAGCGTCTTCCTGATTCTGCACGGTCGCTGGGAAGATCATTGCGCATATTTAAGAGTGAAGTTCAAGAAATGAATAAGGATGATTCAAAAGAGGATAAAAAATCAGATCCAAGTTCTGATAAGTAACCAGCATGAGTAAGAAGCGTGGCGGCAAAATGCCACTGCTAGATCACATTAGAGAATTTCGAAGCCGTCTTCTCAAATCTATTCTAGGTATTTTTCTTTTTGCCACATTTGGATGGTATTTCTATCAAAAAATCGTCAGATTGTTGACCTTACCATTTTGCGATTTGGGAGCTGCCAATCAACCATCAGAAGGCCAATGTGGAGATTTGTACGTAAATGGAATTCTTGGTCCGTTTAATCTTCAAGTAAAGATCTCATTACTTACAGGAATTATTTTGTCGGCACCTGTTTGGATATACCAATTGTGGTCCTTTATTACACCTGCGTTGCATAAAAAAGAGAGAAAAATCGCTCTTTTGTTTGCAAGTATCGCCACACCACTTTTTGCTACGGGTGCTCTGCTTGCCTACTTACTTTTGCCTCATGCTGTTGATGTACTTCTTGGTTTCACTCCAGATAATCTTGGCAACCTTATTAGGTTTGACGAGTATTTAGATTTTGTTTTAAGGCTTATATTGATATTCGGATTAGCTTTTGTGCTCCCTCTCTTCCTGGTGGCTTTAAATCTCCTTGGTGTTATGTCAGGAAGGTCAATTTTGAAACCGTGGAGAATTGCGGTATTTCTCTGTTTCCTTTTCACAGCAACTTTTACTCCAACACCTGATCCGATCACAATGACGCTACTTGCAATTCCTTTGTGTCTTATCTATTTTTTGAGTGGGTTATTCGCTCTTTTAATGGATAAACGAAAAGCAAAAGGGCAAAGTGTGGATATTGGGGCAACAGCTATAGATAAACCTGAAAATATTTAATGTATTTGATCGTTGTAAATTCAAAATCTGGCAAGGGGCATGCTAGAAGTAGAGCTAGTGAATTCGTAGATTTATGTGCGAAGAATGGTATTAGATACAAAGTGCTGGATAAAAACTCAGCCGAAGAGACAGTTATTGAGATAAAAAAGGAAATTCTAAATCCTGAATACAAAGTTATCGTTGCTGTTGGCGGGGACGGACTTGTGAATATGTGTCTTCAGCATGTGGCTCAGAAACCGATATCTCTGGGTGTTTTACCTGCAGGCACGGGCAATGATTTTGCAAGAGCTGTAGGTGCATATAAAAAAAGCACCGAGGAAATTTTTTTTAAGTTGTTACAATCCAAGCCTGACTTCATTGATTTAGGGTTGATTCAGAGCAATACGCTTAAGCATTGGTACGTGCAAGTTCTTAGCACTGGATTTGATGCCCTAGTTAATAGTCAAGCTAATGAAATCAAGTGGCCCAAAGGAAAATCTAAATACACTATTGCAACGATTTTAACTCTAGCTCGTTTCAAACCGATAGCTTATCGATTAACTATAGATAATAAGGTAATCGAAGAAGATGCGATGCTACTTTCGGTAGCAAATGGTGAAACCTATGGTGGTGGAATGAGAATATGTCCAAATGCTTCCAATTCCGATGGAGAATTTGATGTTCTCCTGGTTAGACCAGTTTCAAAGCTTGTTTTGTTAACCATTTTCCCAAAGGTTTTTTTTGGTAGACATATACCTCATCCAAAGATTGATGTATACAGAGGTAAAGATGTTGCTATATCAGGTAAAACTAAAGCTTTTGCCGATGGTGAATATATAGATGATCTACCAATTCGTATTCAAAACATTCAAAACAGTTTGAGTACCTGGTTATTTGTATGACTTTAACACCATCAGAGAATTATGCGCGAGTGAAGGCTATATCTAAGTTTCCTAAAACAAAGAAGTTTTCCGAAAGTTTCCCATTTGAATTAGATGATTTCCAGATTAAAGCCTGTCATGCACTGGAACAAGGTAAGGGGGTATTAGTGGCCGCACCGACAGGAGCTGGAAAAACAATTGTTGGCGAATTCGCTGTTGATTTAGTGATTAATTCTTCCGGCAAATGTTTTTACACAACGCCAATTAAGGCGCTTAGTAACCAAAAATACTCAGAGCTTTGCCAAAAATATGGTGAAGATCGAATTGGTTTACTCACAGGTGATGTATCAAATAATTCTGAAGCTCAGATTGTTGTGATGACCACAGAAGTGCTGCGTAATATGATTTATTCAAACTCACCAACTATTTCAGATCTGAAATATGTAGTGATGGATGAAGTTCATTATTTAGCGGATAAATTCAGGGGAGCAGTTTGGGAAGAGATCCTCATCCATTTATCTGACGCCGTGCAGGTTATATCCCTCTCTGCCACAGTTTCAAATGCTGAAGAGTTTGGTGAATGGCTCCAAACCGTACGCGGTGAAACTGAGATTATTGTTAGTGAAATTAGGCCCGTTCCTTTGTACCAACATGTTTTGTTTGGTAATCGTTTGCTCGATCTATTTGGAGAAAATCTAAGGTTAAATCCTGAACTAACTCGTCTGGAGAGAGATACTTATCGCCAAGTAAAAGGAAATTGGAGAGATAAACCTAAGGGCCCAAGACCTTTATCTAGACCCGAGATAATTGAAAAACTTGATAGAGAAAGTTTATTACCTGCTATTACCTTCATTTTCTCGAGGAACAACTGTGATGCAGCTGTTAGGCAGTGTTTGGCTGCTGGCTTGAAGCTAACAAACACTGAAGAACGTTCTGAGATTCGAAGAGTTATATCCCGAAATATAAAGAATTTGGCTGAAGAAGATCTGGTAGTGCTTGGATACTATGAATGGGCAGATGCATTAGAGCGAGGTATCGCAGCACATCACGCAGGTTTACTTCCCGCCTTTAAAGTAACTGTTGAAGAATTGTTCCAGCGAGGATTTGTTAAGGCGGTATTTGCAACTGAAACTTTGGCGCTAGGGATAAACATGCCTGCTAGAACCGTTGTTCTTGAAAAACTTAGTAAATGGAATGGTGAAGGTCATGTTGCAATTTCCCCAGGTGAATACACCCAATTAACTGGCCGCGCAGGTAGACGTGGTATCGACATTGAAGGAAATGCAGTAATTTTATGGAACAATGATTTGGATTCAACATCTGTTGGGGGATTAGCTTCAACGCGAACTTATCCTTTGAAAAGTTCATTTAAACCAACCTATAACATGAGCATTAATTTGATATCTCAATTCGGGTCTCAGCGAGCTAGAACTTCTTTGGAATCTTCTTTAGCGCAGTTCCAAGCTGACAAAGCAGTAGTCGGGCTTGCCAAGCAAATTAGAAAAAATGAAACAACTAGGGATTCACTTTATAAGGATTCAACCTGCCATCTTGGAGACTTCCCTGAATATGCCCAAATGCGAGGCAAAATTAAAAATTTAGAAACTGATGGAAAGCGTCATAAAAGGAAACGCCATGAGATTGAGGAAGAAATTGGATATATCCGGAAGGAGATGAAAAATCATCCATGTCATTCCTGTCCTGACAGAGAAAACCACTCACGGTATACAGAAAAAGCTCTTAGATTACAGCGAGAAATTGATGGATTAAGCGATCGAATTAATGCTAGAACCAACGTTATTGCCCGTAGATTTGATCTTATCAAGATAATTTTGAATAAATTTGGGTATATTGAAAATGATACGATTACTAAATCTGGAAAAATGCTAGCAAAGATTTATGGTGAAACTGATTTGCTGATAGCTGAATCAATTAGGTCTGGAGTATTCGATGAGCTTGGACCGGCAGATCTAGTGTCAGTTATATCAAGCTTCATATACGAATCAAGAAATGATGAAGGCGATAAAATTCCACGAGGTGTGGTTCAAGAGTCCTTGGCAAAAATATCGAAGATTTATGGCAACATTCATGAAATAGAGAGCGAACATAATCTTGTTCCAATGAGAGCACCTGATTTTGGTTTTTGCTGGGCGTCTCATCGATGGGCAAGCAATCATTCTCTAACCTCAGTGTTAAAAGGTTCTGAACTAACTGTTGGTGATTTTGTGAGGTCCATGAAGCAGATAATTGACCTTTTAAGGCAGCTGCGATCTGCTGCTCCCGATCTACAACCAGTCATTGATCAAGCATTGAATAAAATTGATCGAGGCGTAATTGCTTATTCAGGTGCTGCAATATGACATTAATGCTTCTAGATAGTGCATCGTTATGGTATCGAGCATATTTTGGGATGCCAGATACATTAGTTTCTCCCAGCGGTCTACAGGTGAATGCCATAAGAGGATATTTAGATATGACCTCGAAGTTAATTAATTTATATAAACCTAATCGAATTGTTGCCTGTCTTGAAGGAGACTGGCGTCCATCTTGGCGGGTTGAATTGTTTCCAGATTATAAAATGAACCGGCTAGATGAATCAGGTGAAGAGGAAGAACCGGACACTTTATCTCCGCAGATACCCATTCTTTTGGATTTGTTGGAATCTTTAGGATTGCCGATGCTGGGTGTGGATGATTACGAAGCAGATGATTTGATGGCCACTTTCGCTGTAAATCAACCAGGGCCTGTCCGGATAGTTACTGGCGATCGTGATTTGTTCCAATTAGTAGATGATAAACGTGATGTAAAAGTGGTTTATTTGGCGAAAGGTATCGCTAACCATGATTTGGTAGATTTAAAGTGGATTGAGCAAAAGTATGAAATCCCAGGCGATAGATATGGATTATTCGCAATGATTAGAGGTGATGCATCAGATGGCCTGCCGGGAATTAAAGGAATAGGCGAAAAGGGAGCAGCCTCAATTGCAAAGCAATTCACAAACCTTGATGATGTTATGAAAGCTGCAACTAACGATGATGAAAGATTGACGACCAATATCCGTAAAAAATTACTAGAAAGTGCTGAATATGCCAAAATTGCCCCTAAATTGGTTGGCTGTGCAATAGATGTTTCGATACCTGAAATGACAATCGATTTACCGAAAAAACCATTAGATACAAAGAAAATTCAAGGGATAAAAGAAGAGTTTGGACTTGGCACTAGTGTTGATCGAATTATGAATGCACTCGGTTGGATTTAGATGCATTATTTATTGGCAATTTTTTTTGGTGGAATAGCATCGTTTGCCTTTGAACCATTGGGTTATTGGTATTGCGCTTTGTTTGGGATAGCCGGTTGGTATTGGGTTTTAACGCAGCATAGATTGAGACAAAGAGTTTTCATTTCGTATCTTTTTGGGTTATCGATACTTCTTCCTACTCAGCACTGGACCGGAATCTATGTTGGAAATCTACCCTGGCTAATTCTTTGCTTTGGTCAAGCTTTGATATTTATTCTGCCAGCCCTTTTGATGAGAAGAAACCACAGGGCAAATCAATTTATATTTCCGCTTAGCTATGTAACCATTGAATTATTGTTACGAACCGTTCCATTTACAGGATTTGGTTGGAGTCGTTTAAGTCTGACACAAACTGATTCTCCATATGATTCTATTTATCGGCAGATCGGGTTGGCTGGAATGGCATTGGTTATTGCCACCATAGTGGTTCTAAGAAATATTAAACACATCTTAATTCTTGCAGTCATCTTAACTTCAATCTATTTCATTCCAGATAATGTAATTGAAGGTAAACCAATTAAAGTGGCTTTAGTTCAAGGGGGAGTGGTTAATTTAGGTTTGGATTTCAATAATAAACCAAGAGAAGTATTTATGCGTCATTTGAATCAAACAACCTTTTCAATCTCTCCTTCTGCAGTGGATCTAATAATTTGGCCGGAGAATGCTGTTGATGTAGATGTGTTTAGAAATGATGATATTCGGATTCAGATAGAAAATCTTTCTCAAGATTTGGATACACCGATTCTTGTTGGGGCGGTAACAAGAAGCTCTCAGGGGTTGAATAACCAAGCAATACTTTTTGAACCTAAAATCTCACAGACCTACAGCAAAAGGTATTTAACGCCATTTGGCGAATATTTACCTTTGCGATCAGTTGCCGCAAGTGTTTCAAAATACGCCACTAGAATCGATGATTTTTATCCTGGTAAAGAATTCATAACTTTCAATGTGAATGGCGTGAAATTCAATTCTTTAATCTGTTATGAGTTGATTAATGACAGTTTCACCAAAGAAAATGTTAATGATTTTCTCGTTATCCAAACAAATAACGCCACATTTGGTGATACTGCACAGTTAGATCAGCAGCTAAACATTGCTCGAGTTAGGGCTATTGAGTCTGGGCGAGGCGTTGCGTATGTGTCTACCACTGGTATCACCTCCTTTATTGACGCAAACGGCAAGGTTACTAATTTTTTAGAAAAGTTTGAGCCTGGAACATTAATAAAAGAGATTACAACCATATCTGGTCAAACAAATGCTCAAAAAATTGGTTTTTTGGTAGAAAGTATTTCATTAGGGTTCTTTGTGTTGATCCTTGGGTATAGAAGTTGGAAGATGGATGTTTAAAGTTCTAATCGTAATCCCGACTTTTAATGAATCTGAATCTATTGCTGAACTTATTCAACGAATTATTAAGATGAGAGATGTAGTGTCTAACCAATACCACTTAGATTTACTCGTGGTT
>CALPKA020000003.1 GCA_943324025.2 Bifidobacterium breve
GAGTTCGAAATTTTGGTGAGAATCGAGATCAAGAGGCTGCTCCCAAGGTAGGTGTATTACCAGCCGATATTACTTGGCATTTTCAAGGTGGGATCCAAAGCAATAAGTTGAAATCTATCTCCAATTGGGCCTCAGTAATTCACTCTGTCGATAAATTCAAATATGCCCAGATGATTTCTCAGTTTTCGGTGGGCAAAACTAAAGAAATATTTATTCAAGTTTCACTAGATACTCTTACGCAATCTCGAGAAGGTGTTGATCCGGCAGACTTGACGCAATTGGCAGAGCAAATAATGAGTTTGCCAAACCTTGAAGTAAAGGGCTTGATGGCGGTGGCCCCACTTGATCAACCAACTGAGCAAGCTTTTGTCAGATTGCAGCAAATCCAGCAAAAATTCATTCAGCTCTATCCGGCGGCTAGTTCTCTCTCTTCTGGCATGAGCGGGGATTACGAATTAGCCATTTCCCTGGGTGCGACACATGTTCGTATTGGCAGTTCAATCCTCGGAAATAGATCTCCCATCAAATAGATTTAAGCCATGGCTAGTGCATTTAAGAAGGTTGCTGGATACCTCGGACTTATGGACGAGGAAGAGCTTGACCATGGCAATAATCAAGTTACAGAGCGTGCGCCAAGATTAGTTCGGTCAACTGCCAAGCCGGTTACTAAATCAAATGTTGAATTGTTGCCTCACGCCGAATCACACAAGATTATGGATCACATTATTTCACTAACACCTAGAACCTACAGTGAAGCACGATTAATCGGTGAGCATTATCGTGAAGGCAAGCCAGTGATTATGAATTTGAGCGATATGGAAGAGAGCGAACGTAAACGCTTAGTAGATTTTGCTTCAGGTTTAGTTTTTGGTCATCATGGAAGCATTGAGCGAGTAACACCAAAGGTTTTCTTGCTTACACCACCAAATGTTTCAGTTAGCGTTGAAGATAAAAATTCAGCCGCACAAGCAAGTTTTTTTAATCAAAGCTGATCCAGCTTTTTTCTAATGAGCTCGATACTTAGCTTAATTTACTGGGTACTTAATCTTTTCTTAATCGCATTAATCGGTCGATTGATCTTAGATTACATAAGAATTTTTTCTCCGAATTTTCGGCCAAGAGGATTTTTGCTTGCTTTAGCCGAATTAATCTACTCAGTCACAGATCGCCCACTTAGATTTGTTAGACAGTTTGTGCCACCGTTGCGGTTAGGCGGAATATCGCTAGATCTATCTTTTATCGTTGTATTTTTTGTAGTTCAGTTGTTGATGCGTTTAGTTGTCGTGCTCTAGCTTTTAATTAACTCCAGCCATAATCCCAATTCATTATCACTATTGGATTGCTTGCTCTGACGCATCATTTTAGTAGCCAGCACCTCTGAGCTAATTTCTGCCTCTGATTCAATTATGGCAAGAGCGATTTGTTCTGGAGCGTTCCAATTAACAGTAATTCGATCACTGATATCTAAACCAATGCGTTTTCTTTCTTCTTGAACTGCCCTAATCACCTCGCGAACCACACCCATCTGAATTAACTCTGGAGTTAGCGCCAGATCCAAAGCTAAGCTTTCTCCTGCGTGTGAGGCAACTGACCAACCAGTTCTAGGTGTTTCAGTTACAACTAAATCATCTATATCAATACTGACTACCTTCTTACCAGAAGCTGTTTTCAGATTAATCTCAAAGGATTTATTCTCTCTAAGGTGCTTGACCATAAGTGTGTGATCAGCTTCGGTAATTGCTTTGGCAATATCTTGAACCTCAGCGCCGAATTTAGTTCCTAAAGTTCTAAAATTAGCCTTAACAGAGACATCAACTAAGTCAGCCTCTGCCACATGAATACCATCTAATTTTTGGATGTTTAATTCATCCGCAATGTGAGTTTTGATTTCCTCAGAGATTTTCTCCCAACCGGAGGCTGATACAAGTGCCCGAGATAGTGGTTGACGTATTTTCACGCCAGATTCGGCACGAGCAGATCTACCCAATTCAACTAAACGTCTTGATAGTGAGACAGAGGCAGAGAGGTTTTCATCAATTCTTTTTGCATCTGAAATTGGAAAATCTGCCAAGTGAACTGACTCTGGCTGGTTTGATTGCGCTACTCGAATCAGTGATTGCCAAACGTGCTCTGAAATGAATGGAACCATTGGCGCAAGAAGTAAGGTTAAATTCTTGAGGCAGAAATACAGTGTATTCAAGGCAACTGGATCACCATCCCAGAAGCGGCGCCTAGACCTGCGCACATACCAATTTGAAAGATCATCGATAAATGTCGCTAACAAGCTTCCAGCAAGTTGCGAATCAAAATTTTCTAGAGCTAAATCAACACCTGCTATCAACTTGTTTAATTCTGAAAGTATCCATCGATCCATCAAGGTCAAATCAGAGCTAATCTCAGTGACTTCGAAATCTGCTGCATTTGCGTAGAGGGTGAAGAAGGAGATGGTGTTCCAGTAGGTGAGCAGTGTTTTTCTCACTACATCGGTGATTGCATCGTGGCCAACACGTCTAGCACTCCAAGGAGAGCCGGCAGCGAGCATGTACCAACGAACTGCATCGGCTCCGTGCTGGTTCATCAATGGCATTGGCTCTAGAACATTTCCTAGATGCTTACTCATTTTTCTGCCATCTTTATCCAATATATGTCCAAGACAGAGAACGGTTTTATAAGATGATTTATCAAAAACTAAGGTACCGATTGTCATTAATGTATAAAACCATCCGCGCGTTTGATCAATCGCTTCACATATAAAATCTGCAGGGTATGCAGCTTTAAATTGCTCTACTGATCCTGCTCGATGAGGGTAGCCCCACTGCGCAAATGGCATTGCACCTGAGTCATACCAGCAATCAATTACTTCAGGAATCCGCTGCATCTGCGTTTGGCACTCTTGGCAATTAAATTTTATGTCATCAACAAATGGACGATGTGGATCTAATTTACTTAACTCTTGCCCAGCTAGTTTTCCAAGCTCAGCTAATGAACCCACGCAGATCTCGTGGTTATTTTCGCATCTCCAGATTGGCAATGGGGTGCCCCAATATCGATTTCGCGATACTGCCCAATCGATGTTGTTGTTTAGCCAATCACCAAATCGACCAGTTTTAATAGTTTCTGGATGCCAATCTGTTGTTGAGTTCTCACGAAGTAAATCCTGTTTAATCGCAGTTGTTTTGATATACCAAGAAGGTTGCGCGTAATACATTAATGCAGTGTGGCAGCGCCAGCAGTGTGGGTAGGAGTGCTCAAATTGCAAACTCTTGAATAACAAGTTTCGACTTTTAAGATCTTTTATTAATGGCTTATCAGCTTCCTTGAAAAATACCCCACCAACTAGAGCAACCTCTTTTTTAAAATGGCCATCAGGATTTATTGGGTTTACTACCGGCAGGTTGTATTTTCGACAAACCTCTAGGTCGTCGGCGCCAAATGCTGGAGATTGGTGTACTAAACCTGTTCCATCCTCAACTGTTACATAGTCGGCCAGTACAACAAAGTGGGAGTTCTCAATCTCGACTAAATCAAATGGCTTTGAGTACTTAGTATGTTCCAACTCTTTACCCATGAAAGTAGCAATAACTTTTCGGTCCTCACCAAGAACACCTACTAAATCCGCTGCCACAACTAGCCGTTCAGTTTTATCATCTACGGTAATTTCAATTACTTGGTACTCAACCTTTGGATTAACTGCAACTGCTGTGTTGGAAACTAAAGTCCAAGGGGTTGTAGTCCAAACAAGTAAACTCGCCTTAAGTTCGGAAAGCTTTCCAGAGGTTGCGGGGAATCTTACAAAAACTGATGGATCTTTTATGGTTTCATAACCTTGAGCCAACTCATGATCAGATAATCCAGTTCCACATCTTGGGCAGTAAGGCGCAACTCGATGATCTTGTACTAATAAACCTTTGTTCCAGATTTGCTGTAAGGACCACCAAACACTTTCGATGTACTCCGGCGACATAGTCCAATACGCTTCATCGAAATCAACCCAGAATCCCATGCGCTTAGTCATATCCGTAAACTCAGTTACATGTCGTTGAACTGATTCCTTGCATTTTTCATTAAAGGCAGCAACTCCAAATTTTTCGATGTCAGCTTTACCAGTGAATCCCAATTCTTTTTCAACTGCAATTTCAACCGGCAGGCCATGGCAATCCCAACCAGCTTTTCTGATTACCTGTTTGCCTTTCATAGTTTGAAAACGTGGGAATAAATCTTTAAAAACGCGAGCTTCTATATGGTGAGTACCTGGTTTGCCGTTTGCAGTTGGTGGACCTTCATAAAAACTCCAACGCTGGGCACCATTACGATTTTCAACAGATTTTTCAAAAACTTGATTTTTTGTCCAATACTCAAGAATTCCAGCTTCCATCACAGGCAGATCAATTTGCGCCGGTAAGGCATTAATCGAGTTTTTCTTATTGATTGCCACCCCGCATTCTAACGTGGGAAGAAAGCATTTCTTGAACACATCTTTACTCACGGGGGTGGCGGTTGGTAATTAGTTGAGCCAAGCCATAACCTTTCCCCCTTCGGGGGGTATTGTGGCTATTAAGAAATTGTTTAAGAAATCGGCAAAAAAGAGCAGCAAGCCAACACCAAAAAAGCCTGCAAAAAAGGTGGCGAAGAAGGCTGCAGCAAAGAAAGCTGCAAAAAAACCAGTTGCAAAAAGTACTACTAGATCGCCGAACATAGTTAAACCATCAATAGCTAAAAAACCAATTGCTAAAAAAGCAGTGGGTAAACCATTTCCATCCAAGCTTCAAACTTCA
The DNA here is from genome assembly GCA_943324025.2 of Bifidobacterium breve. Classification (GTDB taxonomy): domain Bacteria; phylum Actinomycetota; class Actinomycetes; order Nanopelagicales; family Nanopelagicaceae; genus Nanopelagicus. Next base: position 4,776 of record CALPKA020000003.1, read on the forward strand.
ACTTCTGGCTCTTCCACAACTATCTCTGTTACATCAACCATGCCAAATGCAAATGCGCAACCGGTGGTTGAAGAACGCAGATTAATGATGTTGCCACCACCAAGACCAGTTTTAAAATCCAAGAAAGCAGCGGCCCTAAAACCAATTAAGGCAGCTCCTGCACCACTTGTAGTTCAATCTGATGAGAATGCATGGAATGCCACTGAATTAAAAAGTATTAAGGTTGAACTCTCTAAAGATTTAGTCAGATTGAGAAAAGAGTTAGAGATTGCAGAAGCTGAAATGGAAGATTTGGTTGAAGCTGCTGGAGTCGGAGCCGGTGATGATCAAGCCGATGCTGGGGCAAAAACATTTGAACGCGAGCATGAGATGTCTTTGGTCTATAACGCTAAAGATATGGTCCAACAAACCGAGCGAGCACTTGAAAGAATTGATAACAAAACTTATGGCAAATGCGAGGAGTGCGGAAATTTTGTAGGTAAAGCCAGACTCCAGGTCTTCCCACGCGCAACCTTGTGTATGGTCTGTAAACAGAAGGAGGAACGACGCTGAACTTAATTCAGCGAAAATTGCTAGCGGTTACCGCTCTAATAGTTTTTGCATTTGATTATTTAACAAAAACACTGGCGATAGAACATTTATCAAGTCAACCCAAGCAAATTATTGGGGAATTTCTGCAACTTAGATTGACCTATAACTCCGGTGCAGCATTTAGTTTGGCTACAAGCGGAACCATATTCCTCTCAACATTTGCAATTATTGTATGTGCAGTTATTTTCTTCTATGGCAGAAAAGTTGCCTCAAACAGATGGGCTTTTGCCCTTGGCTTAGCATTGGGCGGAATTTTTGGAAATCTATCTGACCGAATTTTCAGAGATCCAGGAAGATTGCAGGGTGAAGTTGTGGATTGGATTGAACTACCCAATTGGCCAATATTTAATATAGCTGACATGGCAGTTGTTGGCGCTGCGATTCTTATTTCAATCTTAAGTTTCAAGAATGTTGCTTTTGATAAACCACAGGAGAAAAAATGAGTGAAAGAGAAGTAAGAAATCTCTCTATTCCTGAAGGGTTAAATCAAGAGAGAGTTGATGCAGCACTTTCAAGGCTTCTTGGCCTTTCTAGAAATTTGATTGTTGGATTAATTGAAGCGGGAGAGATTTCTAAAGATGGAAAAGCCGTTGGAAAATCAGATCGCGTGATTACTGGTGACCAATTAGAGGTAATACTTCCTGCAGCTAAAGGTGAAGCCAAACTAGTTGCGACCCCAATCGATGGATTAAAAGTTGTTTATGATGATGAGTTCCTAATTGTTATTGACAAACCTGTTGGCATCGCCGCTCACCCAAGCCCGGGATGGCAAGGGGCAACAGTAGTAGGAGCGATATTTGCAGCTGGCTACCAACTTGCTACATCAGGGGCAGCAGAGCGTCAGGGCGTTGTGCACCGATTGGATGTTGGAACATCTGGATTAATGGTGGTTGCCAAAAATGAGATTGCATACTCAAGTTTAAAAGATCAATTTCGAAATAGAACTGTTTCAAAGGTTTACCATGCTTTAGTGCAAGGGCATATGGATCCAACTGTTGGCACCATTGATGCGCCAATTGATCGCCATCCAAGAGAGGATTATCGTTTTGCAGTTGTTGCCAATGGCAAACCAAGCATTACGCATTATAAAACTTTAGAAGTTTTCCCAGCTGTTACCTTGTTAGAAATTGAACTTGAAACAGGTAGAACTCATCAGATAAGAGTTCATTTTTCCGCTCTCCACCATCCATTAGTTGGAGACTTAACCTATGGCTCTGATCCAGCCCTGGCCATGAAATTGAGTATTTCTAGACCTTGGCTACATGCCAAGCAGCTGGCATTTGATCACCCTGGCTCTGGCGAGCGTATGTCCTTTAATGCTGAGTACCCAGCGGATCTGACACGCTCACTAGAGATACTTTCAGATATTACGCGCTAGAAATATCAGCCAGTAGTAATCTCACCACCCATGCCTAATTCACCCGGAAACCAAAGCAACTCGGAGAATTTTGCACATCTTCATGTGCACACCGAGTACTCAATGCTGGATGGAGCGGCAAAGATATCTGAATTGATAGCTGAAGTTGCCAGACAAGAAATGCCAGCTATCGCAATGACTGATCATGGAAATGTTTTTGGTGCATTTGAGTTCCATAAAATTGCCAAAAGTGCAGGCGTTAAACCGATTATCGGAATAGAAGCGTATGTTGCACCAGAATCTAGATTTGATAAGCGCAGAGTTAAGTGGGCCGAGGGTGGAGAGGATGATGTTTCAGGTGGCGGTGCTTATACCCACATGACGCTCTTGGCTGAAAATAATGTTGGATTAACCAATCTTTTTAAACTTTCTTCGTTGGCATCCCTTGAGGGTTTTTATTACAAGCCAAGAATGGATCAAGAATTACTTGCCCAATACAGCAAGGGAATTATTGCCACCACCGGTTGTCCGGGAGGAGAGATTCAAACTAGGTTGCGAATGGGTGGATATAAAGAGGCGGTTAATGCGGCAGCAAAGATGAGAGATATTTTTGGAGCAGATAATTACTTCCTTGAAATTATGGACCATTCAATTGATATTGAAAAACGAGTTCTGACAGATCTTCTAAAATTAGGTAAAGAGTTAAACCTACCTCTGCTTGCAACCAACGATTTACATTACACCCACCACAAAGATGCTGCCGCTCATGAAGTAATGCTTTGCATTCAGTCTGGTGCAACTCTTGCTGATCCGAAGAGGTTTAAATTTGAAAACTCTGAATTTTATTTAAAGACTGCTTCGCAAATGCGTCAATTGTTTAAGGATTTCCCGCAAGCTTGCGATAACACTTTACTTATTGCTCAACGCTGTGAAACAACTATGCGAGAGGGTGAGAATTTACTTCCACGGTTTCCCGTTCCTCAAGGAGAAACTGAAGATAGCTGGTTAATAAAGCAAGCAAATCTGGGACTAGCAGAACGTGTGAATGGAAAGATTCCTGCTGAGTATCAAGAGCGATTGAATTTTGAATTAGATGTAATGATAAAAATGGGTTTTCCAGGATACTTTCTCGTAGTTTCAGATCTTTGCAACCATGCGCGTAAAGTTGGTATCCGCGTAGGGCCAGGTAGAGGCTCAGCTGCAGGTTCCTTAGTTTCATACTCACTTGGAATTACCGGATTAGATCCAATTAAATTTGGTTTGTTGTTTGAACGTTTCTTAAACCCAGAGCGTATTTCCATGCCCGATATTGATTTAGATTTTGATGAGCGTAGAAGATCAGAAATGATTATGTATGCCACAACTAAGTATGGCGATGATCGAGTTGCTCAGATTATTACTTACGGCACCATTAAATCTAAACAGGCAATTAAGGATTCAACTCGAGTGCTGGGGTATCCCTATGCACTTGGTGAGAGATTAACTAAATCACTTCCACCATCGGTGATGGGTAAAGATATTTCACTTGGTGGAATTTTCAATATGGATGATGATCGCTATGGCGAGGCTGTTGAATTTAGAAATCTTTATGAATCTGATCCTGATTCAAAAAGAATTGTTGATACAGCCCTAGGAATTGAAGGTTTAAAGCGCCAGTGGGGAGTGCATGCCGCTGGAGTTATTCTTAGTAAAGAACCATTATTAGAGGTAATACCAATACATAGGCGTGAAGCTGATGGAGCAATAATCACTCAATTTGATATGGGTGCATGTGAGGCTACTGGATTATTAAAAATGGATTTTCTAGGGCTTAGAAACCTTTCAGTATTAGATGATTGTTTGATAAACATAGAGAAAAATCTTGGTAAGAAGATCGTCCTTGAAACTTTGCCACTAGAAGATGACAAAACTTTCGAATTACTTTCTAGAGGTGACACACTTGGCGTTTTTCAGTTAGATAGCGCACCGATTAGATCACTTCTTAGATCGATGGCACCTGATAGCTTTGAGGATATTGCAGCGGTAATTGCTCTTTATCGTCCAGGCCCAATGGGTGAGGATTCCCATAACAAATATGCCGATTACAAAAATGGTAGAAAAGTTCCAGTTGCGATCCATCCAGAGCTTGATAAGCCACTTAATGAAATTCTAAAAGACACTTATGGATTGATTGTTTATCAAGAGCAGGTATTAGCCATTGCAAGAAAGGTGGCCGGTTTCACTTTAGGTCGAGCGGATTTGTTAAGAAAAGCAATGGGCAAGAAGGACAAGAAAATTCTAGATAAAGAGAAGGTGCATTTCGAAGAGGGTATGAAATCTAATGGCTTTACTGAAGATGCAATTGAAAAGCTATGGCAAACACTTATTCCGTTCTCAGATTATGCATTTAATAGAGCGCATAGTGCGGGATATGGATTGTTGTCATTTTGGACTGCATACTTAAAGGCTAATTATCCGGCAGAGTATATGGCAGCCCTGCTTACCAGTGTTCGTGATGATAAAGATAAAAGTGCTTTGTACTTGAATGAATGTAGAAGGATGGGAATTAAAGTATTACCTCCAGATGTCAACGAATCTGATTCTGGCTATACGCCAAGAGGCAAAGACATTCGCTTTGGATTGACAGCTATCAGAAATGTTGGCGAAAACGTTGTGGCATCAATTATTGAAAATCGAAGCGCAAAAGGAAGATATTTAAATTTTGGCGACTTTTTGGCCAAGGTTGATTCGCATGTTTGTAATAAGAAGACAATTGAATCTTTGATTAAAGCAGGCGCATTTGATTCTTTAGGTCATACTCGTCGGGGCTTAATGATGGTATTCCTAGAAGCGCTAGATGCAGTCTCTGAGGCAAAAAGAGCAGAGTCCATCGGTCAGTTTGATTTATTTGGCTCAGCAAATGAAACATCAAGTGTGAGTGGCGTTGAACTTGAAATCCCAGATTCAGAATGGGAAAAAATGATGCTTCTAAGTTATGAACGGGAGATGTTGGGATTGTATGTTTCAGATCATCCACTTCTTGGCGTGGAGCACATACTTAGATCAGTCGCAGATTTTTCAATAAGTCAGATCTCCGAAGCAGGACATGATCAGATAATCAATATCGGTGGATTGATCACACAGATACAACGAAAAGTTTCAAAGCAAGGTACTCCTTGGGCAATTGTTACCGTTGAAGATTTAGAAGGGGCAGTAGATGTGCTTTTCTTCTCAAATTCGTACGCAACTCATGGAGTTAATTTGGTTGAAGATCGAATTGTTGCCATTAGAGGTCGGGTAGATAAGAGAGAAGAACAGCCACGTATTTCGGCGCTGGATTTAACCCTTCCAGATCTAAAACTGATTCCTACTGGACCACTTATTATTTCAATGGAAGCTTCACGATGTACGCCTCCAATAATCGATAAAATGAGTGAAATCCTTAAGTCTCATCCAGGGGCTCGAGAGGTTCATTTGAGATTAATTGATGGTGAAAAGAAAACAATTCTAAAACTAGATGAAGCTTTGAAAGTCACCTCTTCACCTGGATTAAGCGCAGATCTTAAAACTGTTCTGGGTCCAGATTGTTTAGTGGTTTAAATGACTACTGGTCCAATGCATTTGTTGCCTGCTGTAGATATTAAAGCCGGTGCAGTATTTCAAAATATTGACTCAGGTGGAAAAGTCGCTGAATTCTTTGGCTCACCTGCTGAGGTGATAACTAGCTTTGTAAATTTTGGAAGTAAGTGGATACATCTTGTTGATTTGGATACGGCTTATGGAACAGGAGAAAATTCGCAACTCATCAACAATTTAGTTGACTCCTATCAAGTAAATTTTCAAGTTTCTGGTGGTATATCCAACTCTTTTACTTTAGAAAGAGCACTTAAAAGTAAGGCGAAATGGATTAATTTATCCACTGCCTGCTTAATGGATATTGAATGGACATTAGATCAAATCAAAGCACACTCAGGCCGTATTGGAATTTCACTTGATGTGTTAAATGGCGTATTGACTGCAAGGGGCAGCAACACGGTGGTGGGTGATTTGCAAACTTATGTAGAAAAACTAAGTAAAGCCGGATGTACAAGATTTGTGGTAACAGATAACAGCACAGATGGAAAAATGAGTGGACCAAATTTTGATTTACTGACGCAGGTTTCAAAGCTTACAAAGGCTGAGATTATTTCAAGTGGTGGGGTGTCAGATTTATCTGACCTAGTAAAACTTCGCGAGTTTGGGATTGCTGGAGTAATAGTTGGTAAAGCCTTCTATACGGGTCAAATTAACTTCAAAGCCGCCTTGGACACTTGCTATAAGTAATTCGGCTCCAACTGCATCAGAATTACGGCACAATAGGCGCGTGGATACAGCGCAACTAACAATAGAAAAATTTCGAGATTATGCTCGAGATTTCAATGTTATTCCGGTTGCTCGAGTTATTGAAGATAAAAATCAAACACCCCTTTCTATTTATGCCACATTAGCTGGTCATCGAACAGGAACATTTCTACTGGAATCAGCAGAATCTGGAATTTGGGCGCGATATTCTTTTATTGGAGTCAATAGTCAGGCGACATTAACTGAATCTAACGGCGTTGCAATTTGGAGTGGTGTTATGCCAGCTGGTGCTCCTGTTGGCATTGACCCTTTGATGGCTCTGCGAATTTCCACCGAACATTTGAAATCACCAAAAATTCCCGGGTTACCACCATTAACAGGTGGCTTAGTTGGTTATCTAGGATATGAAATAGTTCGAAGACTTGAAAAAATAGGTAACACTTCCCAAAAAGATATTGATATTCCAGAAATTGCAATGATGCTTACTTCAGACTTAGCAGTTTATGACCATCTGGAGGGGAAGATAACTTTGATTGCTAATGCAATTAATTGGGATGGAAGCTCTGAGAGAGTTGATTTGGCATATGAAACCGCGATTGCTCGCTTGGACAAAATGGAGAGCGATTTAGAGAATTCTTCAGGTCAAGTATTTAGCAGCATTCCAGATAATATAAAGCCAGAATTTACTAGAAATACTAATGATGAAACATATCTAGCAAAAGTTGAATTAATCAAAGAAGAAATCAAATCGGGAGAGGCGTTTCAAGTTGTGCTGTCTCAGAGATTTTCTATGCCAGCTAAATCAGAACCATTTGATCTTTATCGAGTTTTAAGGGAGCAAAACCCAAGTCCTTACATGTATTTATTTAGATTCAACGATGGGTTATCAATAGTTGGTTCAAGTCCGGAAGCTTTAGTGAAGGTGACGGGGGATGAGGTAGTTATTCACCCAATTGCCGGAACTAGGCCTAGAGGCAAAGATGATAAAAAAGATTTGAGTATTGAAAAAGAATTACTGAATGATCCTAAAGAACGAGCAGAGCATTTGATGTTGGTTGATCTTGGGCGAAATGACTTGGGAAGAGTGTGCAGTCCAGGATCAGTTGAAGTAACTCAATTTATGCAAATTGAAAAATACTCCCATGTGATGCACATTGTCTCCACTGTTGTGGGTAAGTTGTTAAAACATATATCGCCAATTGATGCATTATTTGCAGTATTCCCTGCAGGTACGTTATCTGGAGCACCAAAACCAAGAGCAATGCAAATTATTGAAGAGCATGAACCTACGCAAAGAGGAATATATGGCGGCACAATTGGTTATCTTGATTTCACTGGCAATATAGATACATGTATAGCAATTAGAACTGCGGTAATTAAAGACAATATCGCTTATGTTCAAGCAGGGGCTGGAATTGTTGCAGACTCAGATCCTGCCTCCGAAAATCAAGAGTGCATCAATAAAGCAGCAGCAGTATTAGGTGCAATTGCAACTGCTAACTCAATGGTGGTTTCAAAGTGAGGGGATCAATACTTGGCAGTCTGCTTGTGGTCGGATTAGCTACTTACTTAATTATTCGGCTAAGCCGGAAAGAATCCTTAAAGCGGTATGAAAGAAAACCAAAAAATAATTGGAATGCATTATCTGATGGGGTGGATCCGACAGATGAGTGAGTCAAATGTATTAACCTCGATTGTTGAGGGCGTATTAGAGGATTTAGAAAAACGACGTATTCCAATTTCTAAATTAAACGAACAATTAAAAAGTGCACCTGATTTGAGAGGAGCATACAAATCCCTAAGTAAGCCTGGAATGCGATTGATTGCCGAGATAAAAAGATCATCGCCAAGTAAAGGCGCTTTGGCAGAAATTGATGATGCCAAATCTTTGGCAGGTAAGTACCAGGATGGTGGCGCTGATGTGATCAGCGTTTTAACAGAAGAGCGTCGATTTAAAGGAAGTATTTCTGATTTGATCGATGTTCGAAATTCGATTGAGCTACCAGTACTTCGAAAAGATTTTATCGTCACTGAATATCAAGTTTTAGAATCCAGAGTTTTAGGAGCGGATCTAATTTTGCTCATTGTTGCGGCCTTGACTGATTCACAATTAAAGGATTTTTATCAACTATCAACTGAACTTGGCATGGATGTATTAGTAGAGGTACATGATTTAGATGAAGCTGAAAAAGCTTTGAATATTGGATCTAAAATCATAGGCGTAAATTCAAGAAATCTTAAAACCTTAGAAGTCAGTGAGAAGACATTTGAATTGATCCTGCCGCAGCTGCCAGAGAGCGTCTTGAAAGTTGCAGAGTCAGGAATCAGTACTAGTGAACAAGTTGCAAAGGTTCAAACTTTGGGGGCAAAAGCGGTCCTAATAGGCGAGAGTTTGGTTAAATCAGGTAATCCAGTTCATACGATTAATCAACTTCTAAATCGATAGAGATCCAATAAACTATCGTTATGAGCAATGGTAGCTATAAAGAAATTCTGAACGAATCTGCGGTCGGACATTTTGGTCCTTACGGTGGTCGTTTCGTACCGGAAGCTTTGATATCTGCTTTGGATGAACTTGCTGCCGCACACACTGCTGCGCAGTCTGATCCAAGTTTTCAATCTGAATTAGCCGAGCTACATAAGAGTTACACAGGTCGTCCAAGTATTTTGACTGATGCGAAGAGATTTTCTGAACATGCCGGTGCTGCAAGAATTCTTTTAAAGCGTGAAGATTTAAACCACACTGGCAGTCATAAAATAAATAACGTTTTAGGTCAGGCACTTCTGACAAAAAAGATGGGCAAGAAAAGAATTATTGCCGAAACTGGTGCGGGTCAACACGGCGTAGCCTCAGCAACTGCAGCTGCACTTTTTGGTCTTGAATGTGTGGTTTACATGGGAGAGGCAGACACTCAGCGGCAGGCATTAAATGTTGCCCGAATGAAATTGCTTGGAGCCACAGTTGTTCCTGTAACCCAAGGTTCTAAAACACTAAAAGATGCAATTAATGAAGCGATGCGAGATTGGGTAACAAATGTAGAGACTACGCATTACTTACTTGGAACTGTTGCCGGACCACATCCATTCCCAACCATGGTGCGAGATTTTCAGCGAATAATTGGCGTTGAAGCAAGGGAGCAAGTTTTATCGTTAACTGGGAAACTTCCTGATGCGGTGTTGGCTTGTGTTGGTGGTGGCTCAAACGCCATTGGAATTTTCCATCCATTTATTGATGATAAAACTGTTCGGTTAATTGGATTAGAAGCAGGTGGAAAAGGAATAGAAACTGGATTGCATGCTTCAACTATTTCAGGTGGTAATCCAGGGGTATTGCATGGAACTCGCTCATATGTTTTGCAAGATCAAGATGGCCAAACTGTTGAGTCTCACTCTATTTCTGCAGGTCTAGATTATCCTGGAGTTGGACCAGAACATGCTTATCTAAATGACATTGGCAGAGCTGAGTACCGATCGATTACCGATGATCAGGCTATGTATGCGTTCTCGTTGATGTGTAAATCGGAAGGAATTATTCCAGCGATCGAAACAGCGCATGCTTTAGCAGGTGCATTAGAGCTAGGTCATGAACTTGGTAAAGATGCAACAATTCTTATTAACCTCTCAGGTCGAGGCGATAAAGATGTTCAAACTGCAGCTGAGTACTTCGGATTACCGCTCTAATGCAAACAGCTCTTGAAGCATTGTTTGCTAAAACCAAAAGCGAAAATCGTGCTGTTCTAATTGGTTATATTCCAGCGGGATTTCCAAATCAGAAAAGTTCAAATAAAATTCTAAAGGCAATGATCGATGGCGGAATCGATGCAGTTGAAATTGGATACCCATACTCAGATCCAGTTATGGATGGTCCAGTTATTCAAGCTGCCTCTGAAGAGGCGATTAAAAATGGTGCAGGCGTAAATGCTGTTTTTGATTTACTTCAAGAAGGAGTTAAGCAGGGTGTTCCTTCGATGGTTATGAGTTACTGGAGTCCAATCGAAAAATATGGTGTTGAAAATTTTTCAAAAAAGGTTGCAGAGTTGGGTGGAAGTGGAGTAATTACCCCTGATCTTACGGTTGAAGAATCCAAGGACTGGTTTACTCATTCAAAAGCTTTTAACTTAAATCGGATATATGTCGTCGCTCCTAGCTCATCAAATGAGCGATTATCCAAAGTTACTGAACAGTGCTCTGGATTTATTTACGCGGCCAGTCTTATGGGTGTCACAGGTACCAGAGATTCTGTTTCTGGAAATGCAAGATCATTGGTGGAACGAATTCGTAAGGTAA
>CALPKA020000004.1 GCA_943324025.2 Bifidobacterium breve
ATATCAGCACAGGTTTTACCGGCAAAGTAATTTTCTTGCATATTTGCTAAGTCGCCAACTAATGGCATAAAACCTGGGGTGCGAAGTCCGTGGTTGTAATTTAGCCACAAGCAACGATGACAAGATCCCCAAGAAAATGTTAAATCTGATGGGGAGATAAACTCTCTAGCACTTCCAACTGCATTTGATGAAGCCATATTCTCTCTTTTCATTACGCACTAAATAAAGTGCCTGATTTTGGTGTTCTTAAGTGATAAGTCTGCCCCTTGCCACTGACATTGGGCTAGATCGCCACGATTTTTAAATCAACTACCCAATCAGGACGGCCGAGAATATGGTGAAAATACCAAGGCCGATCATTACAAAACCGCCAAAGCGGCGCATAAAAATCAGACGCTTAACATCCCCTGATAGCCAGTTGCGAACAGTTCCCGCTAAAAAGCCATAGCTACCATCTGAGATCAATGCGATTGCAGCAAATATCGCACCTAAAATTAATAATTGCGCTGTGACATTATCTTTTTCCTGATCAACAAATTGGGGCAAAATGGCGGCGAAGAAAACAATTGATTTTGGATTTAATACCCCAACCCAGAAGCCATTTTTAACTGAGGTGAAAAAGGATGGCTTACTACCTGAAGTATTTTGCATATCTTGGGCATGGACTCTGCTGGCAGCGATTGCGGCGAAACCTAAATAGATTAGGTAAGCACCACCTGCCCATTGGATTGCGTTGTAAAAAAGTTTGGAGCTTTGTAGAAGCGGGCCAAGGCCAAAGGCCACTAAGACAGAGACCAAAAACATGCCAAAGGCATTGCCGATAACGGTTGCGATCGCAGCCAACCTGCCCCAGGCAATTGCCCGGGCGATGGTGAAGAGAACCGATGGGCCAGGGGCAAGAATGATCAGGATTGTGGCTATTAGGTACTCCCACAGGCGTGAGGGGATGGCATCTGAGGTGAACACGCGCTAATCCTATGGGTTGCCATATGGGGGGTTAATAGGTTTAAATACTCGATAGTATCGATTCGATATATCTAGTAGATAGGAAGCCTGTGCGCTCGCGATCTGAGTCCTTAGAGTTTGCCCTCCTTGGGCTGCTCTCACAAGGTCCACTTCATGGGTATGAGCTTCGCAAACGGATGAGTGCAATCTATGGACCATTTCGAGCATTAAGTTTTTCAGTTTTATACCCACAACTTCGCAAGATGCTTGAGGCTAATTTAATTGAAGAGTCATTTGCCGATGCAGGTGGTTTATCTAGGAAATCTCGAATTGTTTATGACTTAACTTCAGAAGGACGGGAGCGCTTTGCATCACTTATGCAAAATGCCAGCCCAGATTCATTTGAGGATGAAGGATTTGAGGTTCGATTCGCATTTTTTGGTCCAACACCAAGAAATAACCGAGTTCGAATTTTAGAAGGACGCCATCGGCGTTTAGTTGAAAAAGCGGAGATCGTCCGCAAAGACCTATCAAAAATTCCAGAAGGTATTGATACCTACTTAGTTGAGTGGCGCCGTCACTCATTGGAATCAGCTGAGCGAGAGATTGCTTGGTTGGAAAAAATGATACAAACCGAAAGGAAGAGCTCGTGAGCGTAGAAAATAAAGGTGAAATCCGAGTAGCAATAGTTGGAGTCGGAAATTGCGCCAACTCATTGATTCAAGGAATTACCTATTACAAGGATGCTACTAACGAAACCGAGATTCCTGGTTTGATGCACCCAGTCCTTGGTGGGTACCACATTAAAAACATTAATTTTGTTTTAGCTCTAGATGTTGATGCTAAAAAGGTCGGTTTAGATCTTGCAGATGCAATCTGGGCAAGTGAGAACAACACTATTAAATTCTCAACAGTTGCAAAAACTGGCGTAACAGTAAAGCGCGGAACCACATTAGATGGTTTGGGCCGCTACTACAAAGAAACAATCAAGGAATCTGATGCTGCACCAGTTGATGTGGTGGCAGAGTTAAAATCCAACAAGGTTGATGTAGTTATCTGCTACCTACCAGTTGGCTCTGAAGAGGCTGCAAAGTTTTATGCCCAGTGCGCAATTGATGCCGGATGTGCATTTGTTAACGCTCTGCCAGTCTTTATTGCCTCTGATCCAGTATGGGCAGATAAATTCACTAAGGCAGGACTTCCAATTGTTGGTGATGATATTAAGTCACAGGTTGGTGCCACAATCACCCACCGAATCATGGCAAAACTATTCCAAGATCGTGGTGTTCACCTAGATCGCACCTACCAATTAAATGTTGGTGGAAATATGGATTTCAAGAACATGTTAGAGCGTGATCGTCTTGAGTCAAAGAAGATCTCAAAGACCCAATCTGTAACCTCACAATTAGATTATGACTTGGGTGCTAAGAATGTACACATCGGACCATCTGATTACATTCCATGGCTTGATGATCGCAAGTGGGCTTATGTTCGCCTAGAGGGCCGAGCATTTGGAGATGTGCCATTAAATCTTGAGTACAAGCTTGAGGTTTGGGATTCACCAAACTCAGCAGGTGTAATTATTGATGCACTTCGTTGTGCCAAGATTGCATTAGATCGCAAGATTGGTGGACCACTTCTTTCACCATCTAGCTACTTCATGAAGTCTCCACCGGTGCAATACACCGATGAGCAGGCCTTCCAAAAGGTTGAGCAATTTATTGATGGAAGTATCGAAAGATAATAATAAGAAGTTAAAGTAAAAGCCCCTAAGGTTTTATAGACCTTAGGGGCTTTTGCCCTCTTGGAGAGTGAGGGCCTTAAATCGTCGCGTCAGCTTCTACGCGACGAATATGCGCAAAGCCGAGTAGTGAAAGAAATAGCATCAATGCGCCACCAACTGCTGCGGCCCAAGCTGCATACATTGCAATTTGGCCGATTTGCCAGAATGCAAATGAGTAAAGAAGTAATCCGCGCAAAGTTTCACCCATAAATAAGGTTGTGCGCTGACCCATAAGTGTGGCAGCCTCAGTTGCTAATGCACCATTTGCTGGCTCTGCCTTTGATTTAGCAGCTGCAGCTAATGCCATTCCACTAACCTCTGAATAAACCTTGCCGCCTGCAATACCTTTTAAGTGTGAGCCAATGTAAAAATCTGCATAAGCTTGTGCTTGCTTACCGGTAGTAAGTGGCATATTTGAAAATGGGGCAAGAGCTGCTTGTGCCTCTTCAGAGAGAGCTTTAAATCCGGCGCTATCTTTGTCTGGCATAGTAATTTTTTGTTGAGACAACTGTGTTGCAACAGATTCATCTGCGAAACTAGCGCCCCAATTTAAGAGTGCTGCTGCTACAAATAAAAATACGGAAAGTCCCAAACCGACAAAGCTGACGATTCGATCGAAGGTGCGACGTTTCATTATAAATTTCTCCTAATTTCTCCAGTTTTACTGCCTTGAGAAGTTATGTACTTCTCACTGCTATTAATACTCCTGAAGTAAGTAGGTTTAAGGTTGAATAGGTAGAGGTAGCACTTACCCAGATTTAATAAGGGGTGGCACTTAGACTTAAATCACTAAATTAAAAAATTACCTACTCAATATGTTTTGCGCAGATCTGCTCTCCATTTGGACCAATACTCATGTGCTTGCAATCAATTCCCAATTTATCAAATGCTTTATCACCAAATTGTGATCGATAAGCAAGAGCTAACAGCACTCGAACATTAACCTCACCATTTGATTTAATTGAGAAGGCATGGGCAACTCGTGAAACGGTGTTCTCAACTACTTTTTCAGAGTGCGCGGTGGCTCGGGCAATAGCAGCATTGGTAAGCCCTTCACATAGGTGCTCACAGACAAGGTGTTCAAACGGGGATAGCTCCCGCATCAAAATCTTTACGTCCAAGGTCACTCTCCAATGATCTAATGGCTATTGTGCTCTTACCTAGGGCAATTTCTCAAGTAGATGATTTATTCGGCAGTTTGCGCCTACTATTGCGGCGTGAGTTTCATTAAATCTGAGCAAACGGGCGCAATTTTGCACCTAACACTAAACCGGCCTGAAAAGAAGAATGCCATTACTCAGGATATGTATCAGGAGTTGGCAACCCAAATAAATAATGCAGCTGGTGATTTTGGAATTCGTGTTGTAGTTCTTTCATCTACCGGAGATTCTTTTACTGCCGGAAATGATATAAATGATTTTGCAAATAATCCTCAAATGCATGAAGGATCGCCAGTCTTTAATTTTCTGTTTGCAATTCATAACTTTCCAAAGCCATTAATTGCAGCGGTTAGAGGCAGAGCGGTTGGAATTGGCACCACAATGCTGATGCATTGTGATCTAGTTACTGCAAATTCTGATACTAAGTTTTCAATGCCATTTGTTTCTTTAGGTTTGGTCGCTGAAGGCGGCTCAAGTTACCTTTTCCCACGTTTGGTCGGACATGCCAAAGCTGCTGAAATCTTTTTAACAGGTCGCAGTTTTTCAGCGGAGGAGGCATTGCAAATGGGATTGATTAATTCAATTTCCGATGATGAGTTATCTGCTGCCATGGCTTACGCACAAGAGATCTCTGAGCAACCACCAAATGCAGTAATTAACACCAAAGCGTTGCTTAAGAGCAGCGCGCATGAAGCTTTGAATCAGGTTATGCGGGCAGAGGGTGAGTTATTTAGAATGGCAACTGAATCAGATGAGGCCCAAATTGCATTTATGAATTTCCTAACCAAAAAGAGTAAGGTCAAGTAATGACTCTTGCTGGCAAAAGAATATTTATTACAGGTGGCTCTAGAGGAATCGGATTAGCTATTGCATTGCGTGCTGCAAAAGATGGTGCCCAGATTGCAATTGCAGCAAAAACTGCTGATCCACACCCAAAGCTGCCAGGGACAATTTTTACAGCAGCAAGTGAGATTGAAGCAGCTGGCGGAAAAGCTCTCCCAATTCAATGTGATATTCGAGATGAAGATCAGATAGCGGCTGCAGTTGAAAAAGCTGCTGCCGAATTTGGTGGAATTGATATCTTAATCAATAACGCTTCGGCAATTAATTTAACAAATACTGAAAATACGCCGGCAAAAAGATTTGATCTAATGATGGGGGTTAATACCCGTGGCACATTTTTAACATCCCAGGCTTGCCTGCCTTATCTAAAGAAGAGTGCACAAGAGGGAAGAAACCCACATATCTTGATGCTCTCACCACCACTTTCAATGAAAGGAAAATGGTTTAAGCCACACCTTGCCTACACAATGGCAAAGTATGGAATGAGCATGTGTGTATTGGGATTAGCTGATGAGTTAAAGCGGGATGGGATTGGCGTTAATGCATTATGGCCAAGAACTGCAATTGATACCGCAGCTCTTGCCATGATTCCTGGCGTAGATACTGACTTTTGCCGCACACCTGAGATCATCTCTGACTCGGCATACATAATCTTAAATCGAGATGGCAAAGAGTGCAGTGGAAATTTCTTTATAGATGATGAGGTTTTAGCAAGCGAGGGAGTTGTGGATTTAGATAAATATGCGGTTGTGCCAGGAACTAAAGAGTTTATAAAAGATCTATACGTTGATTAAAGCTTAAACTCTTTATGCTCATGCTCAGTCTCTTTAATACCTGAGGAGTATTTAGCCTCGTACTTGCCGGTTTTCCAGATCAGCACCGAAAGCAACCACGCGCCAACAAATGAGGCGACAATAAAATAGCCAACCCTATTTAGATCTATTTCTGCAATTAAGGTGAATGGCTGGTAATTATCAATGGAGGTCTTCTCCGCAAGTACGCCAATCAACTGGATTGTGCCAATTACGAAAGCCACAAATATTGATAAACCAGTAGTTGTAATGTTGTAGTAAATTTTTCTAAGCGGTGATGTAAAAGCCCATGAGTAGGCCTTCGTCATGAAAATTCCATCAAGTGAATCCATTAATGACATTCCAGCGGCAAATATAAGCGGTAAGGCAATTATGGCGAGCGGCGGAAGTGTTCCACCAACGGTACCAACCGCTGCGGTTGCAGAAAGTGCAAGCAGGGCCACTTCGGTTGCAGTATCAAAGCCAAGTCCAAATAAAACCCCAACTGGGTATAGTTGCCAGGATTTATCAAACCCATTTTTGAAAGCGCCTCTAAAAATTCTACGCATTAAACCACGCTCATTTAAAAGCTGTGTCAGATGCTCATGGGAAAACTTTCCAGTTTTTGCTTGTTTCCAAACTTTAATAATTCCAACCAAAATTACAAGATTTAGAATTCCAACTAAATATAGAAATAGAGTTGAAACTGAAGCACCAATAATTCCACCAGTTTCGGCAAAATCTTTTTGAAACTTTGCTGCCTGTTTGGCGGCGAATGCAACGCCAATGCAAAGGGCCATAACAATTGTTGAGTGGCCTAGTGAGAAAAATAACCCCACTGCTAATGGCTTCTTTCCTTTGGCGAGCATTAATCGAGTTGTGTCATCAATTGCGGCAATATGATCGGCATCAAAAGCGTGGCGAAGTCCAAATGAGTAGGCAAGTGCGCCTGCTCCTGCATAGATCAAAGCTCCAGAGGAGTTTGTTAGCGAGCTATAGGCGGGATTTGAGTTGTAGTGAAAAAATAGCCCCCACCCTGCAACATGCAAAAAGATCACAACGGAGAGGACTCCGATTAGTGATGGAATCTCATCCCGAGAGAACTTAAGGTGCTCCCGCAATGATGTTTTCGAGCTCATAGGCATTAGGTTAATGCAAATCATTTGCATCTGCAAACATTTTGAAAGAAGAGTTGATACCCTCTCGCTATGAAGAACCGCACTCAACGAAATTCCACAAAAATTTTCGCTCATATTTTGGTTGCAACTTTATTTGCGTTCTCAGGAAGCTCTATTGCCCAAGCTCACACCAAATTGATTGCAGCAAATCCGGCGGCGGCAAGTGAGGTTAGTCAATGGCCAACTCAAATCACATTGGAGTTTGATGAAGAGCTTCAAAATTTAGGGGATGAGAAAGCAAACTTTATAGTTGTTAACAATGCTCTAGGAGATCAAGTTAGCGAAAGTGATGAAGTTCTTAGTGGCAATACCATCACTGTCACACTCTCCGCCAATGAGGTGAAAGGCCCGGTCCTAGTTTTCTACCATGTGGTTTCAGGCGATGGACATCCAGTTGAAGGTGAGTACAAATTTACTTATGGAGTTGGTGAGGTAACTGCACAAGGAGTAGAAGAGCCAGAGAGCACAAGCTTGCCAATCGGTATCTATATTGCCTCTGCGGTATTTATCATCTCAGGATTGTTCTTCTCAATTTTTGCCTATCGCAGACGGAATAAATAATTAGTTAGAGGTCATAAAAAAGCCCCGGCTCATCACCGGGGCTTTTTTATTAGATCTTATAGATCGTAATAAAGTTCAAACTCTGCTGGATGTGGACGCAATCTTACGTAATCCACCTCTTGCTTGCGCTTGAAATCAATCCAAGTATCAATTAGATCTTTGGTGAATACTCCACCGCGAGTTAGGAAGTCATTGTCGCGCTCTAAGTTATCGAGCACTGCATCTAGTGAGCCAGGAACTTGAGGAATTGCCTTAGCTTCATCGCCTTCTAATTCATATAGATCTTTATCAACTGGCTTTGGTGGCTCAATTTTGTTTTGAATTCCATCAATACCAGCCATCAACATAGCTGCGAATGCTAGATATGGATTAGAGGAAGGATCTGGGCATCGGAATTCAATTCGCTTGGCCTTTGGATTTGAACCAGTGATTGGAATACGAATACATGCAGATCTATTTCGAGCTGAATAAACCAAGTTAACTGGAGCTTCATAACCTGGTACTAATCGCTTATATGAGTTAACGGTTGGGTTAGTGAATGCAAGCAGTGAAGGAGCGTGCTTTAGTAATCCACCGATATACCAACGAGCCATGTCAGAAAGATTTGCATAGCCATCGCCCCAGAACAATGGTTTTCCATCCTTCCAAAGTGATTGATGAACATGCATTCCGGAGCCATTATCGCCAAACAATGGTTTTGGCATAAAGGTTGCTGTTTTACCAGCAGCCCATGCGGTGTTCTTAATGATGTATTTAAACTTCATTAACTCATCCCCGGCAGTCAAAATATCGCTGAAGCGGTAATTGATCTCCATTTGGCCAGCAGTTCCAACCTCATGGTGTGAGCGCTCAACAAGCAAACCAACCTTGCCAAGATTCATAACCATTTCATCTCTTAGATCTGCAAATTGGTCAGTTGGTGAAACTGGGAAGTATCCACCTTTAATGCGGGTGCGATAACCACGGTTTGGTGTGCCATCGGCATCCTCTTCAATGCCTGTGTTCCAAGCACCTTCATATGAATCAATGTGGTGAAACGCTTGATTCATTCCAGTTAAAAACCTAATTCGATCAAAGACATAAAACTCAGCCTCTGGTGCAAAGAAGGCTGTATCTGCAATACCAGTGCTGCGCATGAACTCGACAGCCTTAGCGACAATCCCACGAGGATCTCTTGAGTATGGGGTGTTGTCATCTGGATTATGTACTGAGAAAAGAATAATTAAAGTTTTTTCTTTGCGGAATGGATCAAGATAAGCTGAAGATGGAACTGGTAGCAACTTCATATCTGATTCATGGATTGATTGGAATCCTCTAATGGAGGAGCCATCAAACATTAAGCCATCTTTAAATACGCTTTCATCAAATGATTCAACTGGCACATTAAAATGGTGTTGAATACCTGGTAGGTCAATAAATCTAACGTCGATCAACTTCACATCATTTTTCTTGATGTAATCGAAGATCTCTGCGGAATTCTTAAACATCGATTCTCCTAAGATAAATATTGCTGAAAGTAGGGCCTCGTTGCTCCGCTTCAGATGGGTAAAACTTAGTAGAAAATAATGAAAAAGCCGTAAAGCGCGTGTTACATCTATGTTTCGACCCAGCCGATTCGGCTATGGTTGAGCGCATGAGTTGGGAAAATCAGCCAAATTTATTGCCAGGGGCCTCTCTCGGCCGCCGGCTGATTGCCCTAGTAATTGATTGGACTATGTGCCGGTTAGTCGCGGCCCTGTTATCGCCAGCAGTAATCCCAGACAGCGGATTTTCTACTTTAATTATTTTCTACCTTGAAGTTTGCCTATTCACTATTGCTTTTGGATCTTCAGCTGGGCAAAGAATTATGGCGATTAAAGTTCTAACCCACCCAGATCAGCAGCGGGTCACTGCCGGCAAGGTTGCGTTAAGAACACTTCTAATCTGCTTGGTTTTTCCTGCAATTTTTACAAATAACGGCAGGCCCATCCATGATTTTGTTACCCAAAGCCAAACGGTTCGCCAAGCTTAAACTGATTTAAAGATTTAGCGTCGAGGAATTCTCTGATTTGTTGGCATAGGCCCTTTTGGCATCGGCATGTTTAAGCCGCCAACAGATCTCAATCGAGCTCTAACCTCACGAAGTTGAACAGTGTTTAATTTCTTTGGTAATTTCTTAAGGTGTTTTTGCAATTTTCTTACGGTAACTTGACCTTGTCCATCACCCACAACAACTTCAGTAACTGGAACTCCAGATAAGAATCGCTCCATCTTTCGTCTTTCATCTTGCATCAAAGTTTTAACCCCAAAACCGCCTTCACCCACCAGGATAATTCCGGCTTTTCCTGAAACTCTGTGAACCATATCTTGATCGCGGTTAACATTAACTGCAGGTGTTGTTACAAATCCTCGACGGATTGACATCAAAACACTTGCTCCAGCGCCGATCTGTCCTTCAATTGATGCGTAGGCAGCGACATTTGCATATCTAGTAAATAGGAAAAATGCGGCTAGGAATGCCACAGGCAAAGTGATAAATCCAGCATAGATTGGGTGTCCTAAATTATTTCCAATAATTACACCGAAAGTTAAAACTAAGGCAAAAACAAGCAAACACCAAATGACGGCTAGGGGAGAGTCTTTCTTAACAAGTCTGTATGCATCCTTAACCACAGCAAGCTGAGATTGTTTTTTTGGTGCGTCACCTTTCGCAGGTGCTTCAACATTTTTCTTTTTTCTGCCAAACATTTCTCTCCCTTATTTAACTGCTCGTGCGGCCATTGCTTGGTTATATAAGCGTCCTGCTCTGTAGCTAGAACGTACCAATGGTCCGCTCATAACACCAAGAAATCCTATTTCCTCAGCCTCTTTACTTAGCTCCACAAACTCATTTGGCTTAACCCATCTTATGACTGGGTGGTGCTTTGCTGTAGGCCTTAGGTATTGGGTAATTGTAATCAGATCACAGCCAGCCTGACGAAGGTCAACTAATGCTTGGGTTACCTCTTCACGAGTTTCTCCCATACCAAGAATCAGATTTGATTTGGTGATTAAACCGAAATCTCTTGCCTGAGTAATAACATCTAGAGATCTTTCATATCTAAATGCTGGTCTAATCTCTTTAAATATTCTTGGGACAGTTTCTAGATTATGAGCAAATACCTCAGGTCTGGTTTCAAATACCTGATTTAAAAGATTTGAGTGACCACTAAAGTCTGGCGCCAACATCTCAACCCCAACGCCAGGATTTAATTGATGAACTTGAGAGATGGTCTCGGCATATAGCCAGGCACCCTCATCATCTAAATCATCTCGAGCTACTCCAGTTATTGTTGCGTACTTTAAATTCATTGCCTTAACTGATTCGGCAACTCTTCTTGGTTCATCACGATCTAGTGGTAGTGGTTTTCCAGTGTCGATGTTGCAAAAATCGCAGCGCCTTGTGCATGCCTCGCCGCCAATTAAAAATGTGGCTTCACGATCTTCCCAGCATTCAAAAATATTTGGACAAGCAGCCTCTTGGCAAACGGTGTGAAGTCCTTCTTTGGCAACTAAAGATCGCAGCTTTGTGTACTCAGGTCCCATGTGTGCTTTAGTTTTAATCCACTCAGGCTTTCGCTCAATTGGGGTTTGAGAATTTCTTGCTTCAATTCGAAGTAACTTGCGACCGTTTGGATCAATACTCATCTAGAAACTCGATCTAAAACAGGTGTTAGTACATCCTTTAACACAGGCAGTACTTGTGCGACTGAGATTGATCTACCCAACTCAACCTCAAGGGATGTAACTTGAGCATCGGCAATGCCACAAGGAACTATCTTTGAATAAGCAGAAAGATCAGGGTTAACATTCAAAGCAAAGCCATGCATCGTTACACCTTGCGCAACCCGCAATCCGATAGCAGCAATTTTTCGATCTCCCTTTTCATCTCTAATCCAAACACCACTTCGCTCGCAATATCTATCCGCCTTAATTCCAAACTCACCACAGACCTTGATTAATGCTGTTTCAATTTCTCTAACAAAGCCGACCACATCGGTGGAGTTTTTTAATCGAAGAATTGGATATCCGACTATCTGTCCAACTCCATGCCAGGTAATTTTGCCGCCTCGATCAACATCAATTACTGGAGTTGAATCAGTTGGACGATCTGAATCCTGAGTCCTTCTTCCAGCTGTGTAAACAGAGGGATGCTCTAAAAGCAGTAAAGTGTTTTCAGATTGATTGTTTATAACTTTTTGTTGAATTTCTTTTTGTAGTTTCCAGGCATCAAGGTATTCAAGCAAGCCTAATTCTGAGATCTTGATTTTCTTCTCAATTGCTATGGTTGAACTCACATCCTTAGCCTAATTGGAAGCGCAATATTTTGCGAAAGTTTGACCAACCTGCGCCCTTGCGGTGTGATCAAAATGGCATCACTGATAGATTTCACCCCTACACCGCAATAACTGGAGAGGCTTCGATAACCCATGGCTGGACAAACTAAAAGCAAGAGTGCTGTAAAAGGTCGTAAACCTCTTTGGATTGCAATCATTGCAATTGTTGCCTGGCTTGGCATTTCATCCGTTGCTGGTCCAACATTTGGAAAACTTTCAACGGTTCAGGAAAATGACAACGCAGCATTTCTGCCTGACAATGCCGAATCTACTTTGGCAAGTAAAATCACTGTTAAATTCAATGACAGCGCCAACGATAAGTTACCAACTCTTTTAGTTTTTCTTGGCGATATAAACCCGCAGCAAAATCCGGCAAAGCTGGCCGAGATTCAAGGCTATCTGGACGGTTTAGGAAATAAAGTTTTAGAGGAATCTGGTAAACCACTAAGCAGTTATTTTGTTCCGGGATTTCCAATTCAAGCAATTCCATCCGAAGACGGAAAGGCAGTCTTTGCAAATGTTTCGTTAAATTCATCTATTGCGCAGGAGTTGATTGAGGAAAAACCAGCTCTTACATTAATTATCGACTTCATTCGAAAAGACCTAAAGGAAAATTTTGAAGCCAAATCGCTGACCACTCACGTAACCGGATTTGGTGGAATTTTTGCCGATTTGTTTAGCGCATTTGGGTCGATCGATACTACATTGCTGCTTACAACTCTTATTGTGGTGTCCATAATTTTAATCTTGGTTTATCGCTCTCCATTTTTGTGGATATTGCCATTGTTTACCGCAGTGACGGCACTCTCATTAGCTGGAACTATTGTTTATTTTGCTGCCAAAGCTAATTGGTTAGATTTAAATGGGCAGTCACAGGGAATTCTTTCGGTATTGGTCCTGGGTGCCGCAACCGACTATGCCCTTCTCTTGATTGCAAGATACAGAGAAGAGTTGCATCATCACGAGTCACGGTATGACTCGATGAAGATTGCCCTAAAAGGTGTCTTCGAACCGATTCTTGCATCTGGCTCAACGGTAATTGCAGGCTTATTGGTTTTATTGTTAAGTGATTTATCAAGTAATAGAGGTCTTGGTCCGGTAGGAGCGATAGGAATTGCATCAGCAATGATCACAGTTCTTACTTTTCTTCCAGCACTTTTAGTTGTTTTTGGTCGCTGGATATTCTGGCCAAAGATTCCACGCTTTGATGATGTTGATGAACAATTGAGTGGTACTTGGGCAAAAATTGGTAGTGCAGTTGAAAAACATCCAAAGCGAACTTGGATTTCCACCGCGTTATTGCTTACAGTTTTAGCAGGATTTTCATTTACTCTTAAAGCAGATGGTCTAGCCAATACAGAGGCATTCACAACCAGAACTGACTCAGTTATTGGTTTGGAAAAATTAGGCGAACATTTCCCAAGCGGAGAAGGATCTCCCGTTGAGATTGTAATTAATCAATCTGATTTAGCCTCGGCCACTGCGGCACTTCTTACGGTTGGAAATGTTGCTTTTGTTGAGCCAGTTGTGTCCGGGCAAAAAATCGCAGGTCAACCAACACCACCAATCAAAGTTGTCGATGGTAAGATTTTATTAAATGCTACTTTAAAAGTTGCGCCCGATTCTGTTGAGGCTAGAAATACCATTCCAATAATTCGCGAAGCAGTTCATAAAGTTGATAAAGATATCTTGGTGGGCGGCGGAACCGCAGTGCAATATGACACCGATGTAGCATCTAGGCACGATAATCGTTTAATAATTCCAGTAGTTTTATTGATAATTGGAGTAATTTTAGGATTATTGCTTCGAAGTATCTTGGCTGCCGGATTACTGCTACTGACTGTTGTGCTTTCTTTCATGGCAACATTAGGTGTATGTCAATTAGTTTTCGAGCACATCTTTAACTTCAAAGGAGCTGATGCCTCATTCCCATTGTTTGCATTTATTTTCTTGGTCGCTTTGGGAATTGATTACAACATATTCTTGATGACACGTGTTCGTGAAGAATCAATGAAAATCGGA
>CALPKA020000005.1 GCA_943324025.2 Bifidobacterium breve
GTATTGCACTGGAGTTTTACTAAATTTGATCGGATTTGCAACAGATTTAACTCCTTCAATCTCTACAACCGGAGACAAACCAAGGGATGTGGCTAAATCAAATGCTTCTTTAACATTATTAATCACCCCGGTTGGAATGTGAATATGTTGCAATTTATCCACCCAATACTCCGCACTCTTTGTGGAAAAGACTGAAGATAACCGCTCATTTAATGCAGTTAAATTCTCAACACGTAATTGATTGGTAGCAAATCTTTTATCACCAAGTAATTCTGGAGATACTATGCCAGCAAATTTAATAAATTGAGCGTCATTGCCAACTGCAACTATGAACTTCTTATCAGAGGCATCGTAAACTTGGTATGGCGCAATAGATGGATGAACATTTCCTAACGCCTTTGGAATCACACCCCCTGATATATAGGCAGATGCTTGATTGACTAAAGCTGACAATGTTGAACTTAATAAATTCAACTCCACTTTTTGTCCAACACCTTGTTCATCACGAGCTCGCAAGGCGGCTAATATTCCAATAACTGCATGTAAGCCTGTGATCACATCAACTAAGGCAACTCCAACCTTTGTTGGATCTGTTTCATCCCCGCCAGTAATGCTCATTAATCCACTCATACCTTGCACCAATAAGTCATATCCAGGCAGCTTTGTGGCCTTATCAGATGTGCCAAATCCTGAAATTGAGCAATAAATCAAATTTGGATTATTACTAATTAATTTTGAATAGCCAAGGTTGTATTTCTCCATGCCACCTGGACCAAAATTTTCAACCACCACATCGGAGGAGTTAATTAACTCTAAAGCTTTTTGTTGATCAGATTCTTTTGATAAATCCAATGACAAACCTTGTTTATTGCGATTAACTGAAAGAAAGTATGTGGAGTCCCCATTTGAATCAAATGGTGGCCCCCAACCACGAGTGTCATCACCACTTCCGGGACGTTCAACCTTAATTACCTCAGCCCCAAGATCGGCTAAAAGCATGGTTGCGTATGGGCCTGCCAGCACCCTAGAAAAATCAGCAATTTTAATCCCGGTTAATGGTGGATTCATTTCTTAGCGAGCCAATCACTTAAAACAGATAGGAGTAGATCGACATCATTTTTGGTAATCACAAGTGGCGGTTTGATTTTTAGCACATTGTTGTCTGGTCCATCGCAGGATAGAAGCACTCCCTTAGATAGTGCGAACTCCATTAAATCTGCAACCTCTTTTGTTGCAGGAGTTTTATCATCAATCATCATTTCAACGCCAATAAACAATCCACTGCCTCGAACATCTGAAATTATTGGATACTTCTTTCCTAACTCTTTAACACCCAGGCGCAAGTACTCGCCCATATTCTTCGCATTTAGTTGAAGTTTTTGATCATAAACAACCTCAAGAACAGCTTGTCCAATTGCTGCACTTACTGGATTTCCGCCAAATGTATTGAAGTACTCCATGCCATTGTTAAATGATGCTGCGATTTCAGGAGTTGTTACCACTGCCGCTAATGGATGACCATTTCCCAGTGGCTTACCTAATGTAACAATATCTGGGACAACGCCATGTAATTCAAAACCCCAGAACTTATCTCCCACCCTGCCCATACCGATCTGAACCTCATCACTAACACACACTCCGCCATTGGATCTAACTAATTTGTAAGCTGCTGCAAGGTAGCCATCTGGCAAAACAATTTGACCTGCAGTACTTACAATCGATTCAGCAAAGAATGCAGACAAAGGTTGCTTTAAGCCTTTGATGGTTTTCTTAAGGTTTTCTATGTACTTGTCGGTGGCATTTTTGCCGGTGAATTGGCCACGAAATAGATCTGGTAATTCAGCAACTCCAACATGGGAGGCCGCCCCTTGGCCACCTTTTCCAAGAAATTTATAAGGGCTAATTTCTACAACTGATTGAGTATGACCGTGATAACCATGGCGAAGTGCTACTACTGCTTTAGCTTTTGTATGCGCTCTAGCTAACCTAATCGCTAAATCATTGGCTTCACTTCCACTGTTTACAAAGAAAATTACTGACAATGGATCAGGCATTGTGCTGGTTAAAGCTTTTCCATACTCAACGACCGATTGGTGCAGATATCTTGTATTGGTGTTCAAAACAGACATCTGAGCTGCAGCTGCTGCAACCACTCTTGGATGACCATGGCCAACATGAGCTACGTTATTTACTAAATCCAAATAACTCTTGCCCTTTTCATCAAAGAGGTAAGCACCGGATCCGCTTACGATATTGATCGGTTTTTTGAAATTTAAGGAAAGATTTTGAGAGATTACAACACGTCTTTCACTTCTAATGCTCTCAGGCGAAATCTTCGCATGAGCATCTGTTCCATTAGGGATGCTAAGAATTAAGTTGGGATTTAATGAGATGCCGCGCCAAAGCGCAACCTCATCCCTAGGTGCAACACCATATATATCAATACCCATTCCGCACAGATCAGTTAGCAATTGAAAGTGAGTATGTGGGGGCCAGCCAACATTTTCTTCCTCTTTACCCATTCGACCAACTAGTTCACCAGCTTTTATCTCCTTGCCAATTTTCCAGTTTGGCATTGAATCAATTGATAGATGCCCATACAAAGTCCAGAAGTTAATACCAGTATCAGTTTTGTGTCGCAAAATTACTACTGGGCCATAATCCAAATGTGTTGAATTATTGTTAAACACTTCAATTACTCCATCAAGCGGAGCAAAAACCTCAGTTCCTGCCGGCATTCCAATATCAACACCTAAATGAAAGGTTCTAGCACTTGCAGCTTCAGGTTTGAATGCCTCACCTTGATAAACATTACGATTTTCACAGTAGTAACCAATCGTTACATCCGCCCCGGTTTTTGCCATTAAATCTTCAATAGCGCTGGTGCTTCTAGGAATTTCAGGATTATCAAAAGACCAATTGATATAAACCCGCTTTAGATCATTGAAAGACTTCTTAAGGATATTGGCAGGCTTTGCAGTTAGCAGGAAATCTCTAATTGCCTTGGCATTTGGATTTGCCTCAAAACCGATTGCATTTCTCAATCTAAAGATCGCAAAATTCTTATCAAAGGCATCAATTAGCTTTAAAGTTCTTGGAACATCATTTTGGCTAATAGATAAGTATTCATTTCCTGGGTTGTTACCTCTTTGAAGCGCAGCATTTGCCACACTTGAAGCCAAGCGAACCTTTACCAATTCTAGAAATATAGATAACTCATCAAGGGAAAGTGGGTTAATGCTGTGATAGCCACGAACAAAGGCGGCAATCTCTTTAACGGGATCCTCTGATTTAATCCCAACATAGGCAGCTGCAACTGCTGCTCCAACAATTTTTGGTGCATAAATCATGTCACCAAAATCAATCAATGACAGAGTCTCAGATCCAACAATTATGTTGTAATCATTGCCATCATTATGAATAACCTGCTTTGGCAACTTTTTCAATTCTGGAACGATATTCTTTTGGAAATTAGTTAGTGTTTTTTCGACCAGTTTTCTTAACTCTTGATCTTCAATCTTTCCACTCCAACTAAGAATTTTTCCCGCTTGAAGCATGTTCCACATAAATGGGGCATTTAATGAATTCTTCTCAGTTTGAGTAATTTTCAATGAGGCTAATTTCTTATCCACGGTTGCGATAAGCCGACCCAACTGCTCGATTTCCTCGCCACTATGCGAGGCCGCATTTCCCCATGCCACTCCATCATGAAAACTTAATAGCCTGGCATAACTACTCTTTGATACAGGGATAAGTGTTTTATTCTTCTTTGCTCCGATCACTGCCGGGGCGCAATGAATTGAATTATCCTGAAGGAAGTTCAACACTTTATTTTGGAAATTAAGACTAGCCTTCAAAGTTGCATTAACCTCGGGGTAAATTTTTAAAACATAGGTTTTTTCACCTACCGCTTTGAAATTAACATCTCGCTCACTAGGCAGCGCTGATAGATCAGCTTTAATCCCCCAATTTGCCTGCAAAAGCTTCTTTGCTGCATTGGCATCTAAAGTAGTTTTATTCTTCATTTAAAACTTTCTATTTTTCAAAATAAATTCAGCAAGGGCAGCATCTTGGATTCCAAGTCCTACTGAGAAATAATAAATTACCTGGTCTTTATTATCTCTTCCACTGGTTTTGCCTGCATAGAGGGCGCCAATAGATTCAACTTCAGACCATTTACGATCGGCTAAGCCCAGAGCCATCACAACTGACCCGGATTGTTCAGAAATAGTCTTAGCATCATCACCAAATACCTTATCAGCCAGAGCTAACACAGGAGCAGAAACCTCATGTCTGTTTGGCGCAAAAGATCCGATTGAGATGCAGGTGGTTCCAGGAGATAGATTCATATTGATCACCGGCTCAATTGAGTTGGTGCAGAGAAATACCAAATCACAATTACCAATTACCGAAATATCCTTAGTGACCTCAACATCAAATCCGAAATCAATGTCAATGTCCACATTTGAAACACCGTAGATTTTCTCTGGATGAAAAATACTCTGGGCCGCTCTTAAATGAGCTTGACCTTGGTGACCTAAACCAACGACCGCAATCCTTTTAACTTGATTACTCAATTCAGAGGCTGCTGCCATGCTTGCACTAACGGTTCGCCATTTAGTTACTGATTCACCATCCAGAAATAATTTAACACTTCCGGTTTGTGCATCGATTACTGAAACCATAGTTTGTACAACGGGAATATTTCGATTGGAGTTACTTGGAACTACCGTTCCGAACTTAACAATTGTTGGTCCCTCTTTAGAGGCTCTGGCAATGTAAGAAAATTGAGCATTTTCATTTTGAGCCAAGATCGCCCGAGGCCCCATGACCGCTTCATTTAAAAAGAAGTTCTTAAATACCTGTCGTTGATTGTCGATGATTTTTTCGTATGTGCACAGTGAGTCAATCTCTTCGGCGCTAACAAAAGGGGTTTGTATAAGAGCCATACCTCCTAGTGTAGATAGAATTGCCTACAATAACGACATGGAAAAGATCACACCCCGCAGGTTTGCGATCATTCAGATCACCAGCGCCGATCAGATAACCCCAAAGATGAAAACCTCGCTGGTAGAACTTTTAGCAGACTCGGTCGCCCATAACTACTCCGTTGGATTTATGAATGACTCAACACCCCAAGATTATGAAGAGTTTTGGCAGCAAGAGTTTTCAAAAACGAAATCAAGTAACGGTATTTTTCTAGCTGTTGAAGGTGAGCAAGTTTTAGGTTCAGTTATCGTTACCCGTGAATCTCGAGCAAATGGAAAGCATCGAGGTGAGTTTCGTAAATTGCTAGTCCACTCCTTAGCCCAAAAAATAGGGATAGGAAGCGCATTGGAACGAGCTGCTACTGAATATGCAAGATCGATAGGACTTTCACTTCTATTTCTAGATTCAGCAACAAATTTTCTCGTTGAGGGAGTATATGAACAATGGGGTTGGAAGATGTCGGGTGAGATTCCACAGTATGCAAAAAACCCAGACGGGGAATTGGTCTCAACCTGGTTTTTCTACAAACTTCTCAATACCGAGAAATGATTCTTGTGAGGTTAAACTAGTTATATGAGATCTGGATTTATGTTTTTTTGGGCGGTCTTGGTTTCTGCCTACATGATGATCTCTTATCGCAATAAAGTTAAGGCTGATAAGAATTTAGTAAAAGTAAACTGGGACACCTACAAACTAAAACTTAGCCTTACCTGGTGGACCGGATTTTTGTGGGCTTCAGTAATTTTCACAATTTACTATCTAATAATCTCTGCAGGTTTAACCAACTAATTTACTGCTCATTCCACCTAGGGCTAGTGCTTTTTGGTGGGTAAATTTCATCTTTGATTAAAACTATTCCGGGAGCATTACTATTTGCTCGCATCTTTAAAATTTCAGATAAATTATCCAAATCGGTCTCTGTAAACTCGATTCCAAATGAATCAGCTAGTTTTTTCCAATCAGGATTAAAAAGATTTACCCCTCGCTCCGGATGATTCATAACTAACTGATCAAATCTAAGCATTCCGTAGCCGCCATCATCGTGGAGCAAAATTGTGAGTGGTAATTGTTCTTGTGCGACTGTGGCCAACTCTCCTAGACCAAATGCAATTCCACCGTCGCCGCAAACAGTTAAGGTTGGAATTCCAGCAGCTGCTGGTCCAACACTTGCCGGTAAACCAAAACCTAAAGTTCCCCAACCAACTGGATAAGCAATTGAACGCTCGCCCCTGGCTCTTAGATATACACCTGTCCAATAGCCAGAAATTGCCATATCGCAAACTACATAATTCTGCTTTGGCCAACTCTTTTCAATTACATTAACTAATTTCATTCCCGCGCTGCCTTTATCGCTCTCAGCAATTCTCTTCCTACCCTGTTCACTTACACTCTCGATATCTATCCATTTCTGGCAGGAAGGCAGATTTAACAACTTGGTCGCAGTGGCAGCTAGATCTGAAGTTTTAACCACTAATTGAGCAGTTATATTACGAAGTGCAACTGTTGGGTCAGCGTCAAATAGAAGGATGGTTTTTGGAAAATTGATGCTCCAATTCTTTGTATTCATTCCATCTAGCTGTGAACCAAATACTAATAACGCTTCGCACTGTCCTAAAACCTCTTCACATTCTTTTTCATGCATTGGCAGATTAAAGTAATTTCTACTTGAGCTTGCTACACCCCTGCCTGCAAAAGATGTAAAGATCGGAGCGTTTAAATGCTCAGAAAGCTTTGCGATCTGCTCCCCAGCCCCTTGCGCTCCGCCACCTGCCCAGATTCCAATTTTAGAAATACCCGCCAAAGATTTCTTAATCGCTTCAAAATCGATTGTTCTATTTCGCTCATTGGCTAGAAAATCACTGCAGCCTTTACTTGGGGCAGGAATTGGTTGATCAAATTCTTGATTCAATATATCTGCCGGAACTCCAATATACCCAGCACCTGTTGGCGCCTGGCCAAGCATTTCGACAAAATCTACAACTGTTGAAATAGCCTCAAGTGCTGTAGTTGTGCTCTTAGATAAAACTAATTCTTTATTATTTATTTGTACTCGTTTTGCAAGGGGTGCGAATAAGGAGCTTTGATCATTCATTTCATGCAAAATGCCACGAGCACCAGATTCAACTCTATTTTTCATCGGCGTCTCAGATGAAATCAAAAGAAGTTGTGAACCTGATATCGCAGCTTCGCCAAAAGCACCCAGCGTATTTGCTGCACCAGGACCAGTTGTTGTTATAGCAACAGATAGTTTTCCTGTTGCCCTTGCTAGTCCGTCTGCTGCATAGACACAGCTTTGTTCATGTCTGACGCTAACAATTTCCGGTCTATTTTTTGAAAGTGCGTTCCAAAAGCCCAGGTTGTGTACGCCTGGAATACCAAATGCTTGCTTGACTCCTTGTTCGGCCAAAATATCTAGTATTACCCCGGCAACGGTGCGCTTTGAGCCATCCATGTTCAAACCATATCGGCATTTTCCAATTTTGCTTATCTGAGAGAGAATGAGCCCATGTTCACCTCAACTAACCCAACAGATATAAATGAAGTAATCGCAACAGTTCCGGAAAGCTCGGCGACTGAAATATTGACCGTGCTACGAACTGCTAAAAATGCACAAAAGGGTTGGGCAAAGTTACCCGCACCTACTCGTGGACGAATCATTGCAAATGTTGGTCGCCTGGTTGAGAACAATAAAGAGATTTTGGCCAAACTCATTACCAAGGAAATGGGCAAGGTTTATAGCGAGGCACTTGGTGAAGTCCAAGAGGTTGTAGATACCTGTGATTTCTTTTTAGGTGAAGGTCGCCGCCTTTATGGTCAAACCGTTCCAAGTGAGATGCAGAACAAAAACCTATTTACTTTCAGAATGCCAGTTGGCAATGTATTTGTTATAACTGCAGGAAACTTCCCAACTGCTGTGCCATCTTGGTACATAGTCCCAGCACTTCTGGCTGGAAATACTGTTGTTTGGAAGCCATCTGAATTTACGCCAGCAGTTGCCAATGCTTTGACTGAGATTTTCCATGCTGGTGGCGTTCCTAAAGATGTGCTGATAACTGTTGTGGCAGATGGAGCGCAAACATTTGCAGCTCTTGATGCAGGTTTGAAAGAGGGAGTAATAAATAAAGTAGGTTTTACAGGTTCAACTGAGGTTGGTAGAAAAATAGGCGCGAAAACAGGTGAATACATCCAAAGTGCTTGTTTAGAGCTTGGTGGAAAGAATCCAATGGTTGTTATGCCAGATGCAAATATTGATCTTGCACTAGATGGCGCACTCTTTGCTGGATTTGGAACAGCAGGCCAACGTTGCACATCACTTGGAACCTTGTGGATCCATGAATCAATTTATGACACAGTGCTAGCTAAATTTGCATCCCTTGTCGAGAACGCAGCTGTTGGTGATCCATTTAAAGATGTTTTATTTGGGCCAATGATTAGCCAGAAGTATTTAGACAACCATTTAGAGCATCTAAAAATGATCCAACCACATCACAAAGTTCTTGGTTCTAGTTCAACTGGCAGAATTACATCTAGCAACCCAAGAAAAGGTTTTGTTGGAGATCCTGAAAAGGGTGTATTTGCCCACCCAGTGATAGTTGCTGGTATTACTAAGGCTGATCAACTTTATTCAACTGAAACATTTGGACCGTTAGTAACGGTTGGAAAATTCTCAACATTGGATGAGGCTATTGAATTGTCTAATGGTCATGGATATGGACTTTCCTCAGCGATCTATACAACTGACCCACAAAATGTTTGGCGCTTTAGAGAAGGCATTTCTGCTGGCATGGTTTCCATAAACAACTCAACATCTGGAGCTGAAGCTCACCTACCATTTGGTGGAAATGGCATGAGTGGAAATGGATCAAGACAAAGTGGAATTTGGGTACTAGATCAATTCACTAGATGGCAATCAATGAACTGGGATTGGTCAAATAAACTTCAAAAGGCTCAGATGGATTTGATCGAGATTAAACACGATCCGAAATTCATGTTAAACATTAAATAATGTCCCTGCCAAGCCAAGTAGATGTTGTAATTGTTGGCGGAGGGGTCATGGGAACCTCCGCTGCATTTCATCTTGCTGAAGCTGGAGTCTCTGTTTTGCTGTGTGAAAAAAATGAATTAGCAAGTGGTTCCACTTCAAAGGCAGCAGGTGGAGTAAGAGCCAATTTTTCCGATGAATTTAATGTGGCATTGGGCGCTAGATCCCTTGAGTTGTTTGCAAACTTTAACACTCGCCCTGGGTACGAAATTGATCTTCACCGAACTGGTTATCTTTTTGCGCTAACAAAACAATCTGATGTTGATCTATTTGAAAAATCAACCAAAATTCATAAACAATTTAATGTTGAATCAAAGATGCTGACTCCTAGTGAAGCTTTAAAAATCTCGCCATTGTTAAATACCTCAGATGTTCTTGCCGCCTCTTTCACTCCTCATGATGGTCATTGCACTCCCGAGGCAGTTGTGCTTGGTTATGCCGGCGGGGCAAAAAAACTTGGCGCCACAGTACTAACTAATGTTGAGGTAACAGGAATTAATTTAAATGCAGGTGAAATCACCTCAGTTACTACCTCGGCTGGAGTTGTAAATACATCAACAGTAATTAACTGTGCTGGTGCCTGGTCTCCAAAAATAGGTTCAATGGTTGGTTTGGATTTACCGGTAACTGCATATAAACGTGAGTTAGTAATTACTGAAGCACTTGGGGAAACTTTCTCAGACCTACCAGCGCAGATGCCAATGACTATTGATTACTCTTCTTCCCTTTATTGGCACCGTGAAGGTAAAGGTTTGTTAATGGGATTTTCAGACAAAACTACTGAGCCAGGTTTTGATTTAAAACGTGATCCACAATTTTTAGAAAAATTAGGTGCAATTGCAATCAATCGAGCACCACGATTAATGGATGTTGGTATTGGTAAAGGTTGGGCAGGTTTGTATGAGGTGACACCAGATCACAATGCAATTCTTGGTGAGTTCAAAAAGATCTCGCGCTTCTTTTATGCCACAGGTTTTAGCGGTCACGGATTTTTACAGGGTCCAGCAATCGGTGAAATCCTTAGAGATCTTTACCTTAATAAACAACCTTTTGTGAATATAGATAAATTAAGCGCTGAACGCTTCTCCGGTAGTGGCCAGCTACGTCCTGAATACAACATCGTTTAGTAATGAGATTGATCACCTGCATGTGTCGCCTAAGAGATTTTGATATCACCAACCACAATCTTGAGGATAGACTTTTGCCATGAGTAAGCCACCTGCCGCTCCAATTCACCCACTTGTATTAATGCAAGTTGAGGCCAGACTTACTGAAGAACAAAAAGCTATTCAAAATGTGGTGCGTGATTTTGCTGCAAAAGAATTAAAACCAAATATTGCCGGCTGGTATGAAGATGGACAGCTTCCAGCGCGAGATTTAGCAAAGGCCCTTGGTGGCATTGGCGTTCTGGGTATGCACCTAAAGAATTATGGTTGCGCAGGAACAGATGCAATGTCTTATGGGCTTGCTTGCATGGAATTAGAAGCGGTTGATTCTGGTTTGCGATCACTTGTGTCAGTGCAAGGGTCTCTTGCCATGTTTGCAATCTATAAATTCGGCAGCGAAGAACAAAAGCAAGAATGGCTGCCAAAAATGGCAAAGGGTGAGGCAATCGGATGTTTTGGATTAACTGAAGCAGACCACGGATCAAACCCCTCTGGAATGGCAACATTCGCTAAAAAAGATGGCAGTGACTGGATTATTAATGGTTCAAAGATGTGGATTACCAATGGCAGCGTTGCAGATGTTGCAGTTATCTGGGCACAAACCGAAGAAGGCATAAGAGGTTTTTGTGTTCCAACTAAAACTGCAGGATTGGTGATAAATCCAATTAAACACAAGCTTTCACTACGAGCATCAATAACTTCGGAATTAGTCTTTAACGACATGCGAGTTCCTGATTCAGCTCGACTCCCAGAGGCAACTAGTTTGCGTGCTCCCCTGCTATGTCTTGCTGAAGCACGTTATGGAATTATTTTTGGAACAGTGGGCGCAGCGCGAGATTGTTTTGAAGTCTCACTTGCTTATGCAACAACGCGTGAACAGTTTGATGGCCCAATTTCAAAACATCAATTAACTCAGGCCAAATTTGCTGATATGGCAACCAAAATAACAACTTCAATGCTTCTTGCCTATCACCTGGCCGATCTAAAGGATGCAGGAAAGATACTTCCAGAACAGATCAGCATGGGTAAGTTTCACAATGTTAATGCAGCACTGGAGATTGCTCGAAGCGCTCGATCAATTCTTGGTGGTGCAGGCATTACCTCTGAGTATTCAATCTTTAGACATATGAGTAATCTTGAAACGGTATTAACTTACGAAGGAACCCACGAGATTCATATGCTGGTTTTAGGTCAAGCACTTACTGGCATTGCAGCATTTAGATAAAACTTATACTAAATCTTTATCCATCAAATCAATCTGTCTTGCACCCTTCTGTAAACTCTTTATATATTGATAACCTCGTTTTGCATAATAATTTCTAGATTCTTCCGTCCATAGGTAAACCCGTTTTATTCCAAATTCAATTGCTTTTTGCTCAATTAGTTTTAGAACTTGGCTGCCAATCCCAGTACCTCGTAAATCCTGCCGAACAACAAAAGCTGCTATCCATGGCTTGTACTGCCTAAACTCCTCGAAATCATCAAAATCACACAATGCAATAGAGGCAACAACCTCCTGGCCATCTTTATTGTTTCTAAGAACCATAAACAACAATTCTTGATCAATCCCATTAAAATCCCAATTCTCATAATCTGAATTTAATGTTCGGGTGTAAAAGCCGCGCCAATCTTCTGATGTAAATTCATCTTTACCTTCACCCCAAAGCTTTAAACTCCAAGACAAAGCTTCGGCTGCAAACTCTTTTGCGTGTGATATCGGTACCAATCGCAAACCATCGCTACTCACTTAAAAAACTTCTACTTTTCTGTCAGTTGAGAGCACATTAGATCAAATGCTTTTGTGTGTGAATCCACATCAGCTTCAGTAGTTTCAGGACAC
>CALPKA020000006.1 GCA_943324025.2 Bifidobacterium breve
AGGTTCGAGTACATCCTGAAGATATTGGCAAGGTAATTGGCCGTAATGGCAGAACCGCCAAAGCACTTCGCACAGTTGTTAGTGCACTTGCAGGAAGATCAGTTCGCGTTGATTTAATCGAGGCTGACGAGGTTCGTTAATTTGCAACTTGTCGTAGGTCGCATCGGCCGCGCGCATGGTGTTTTAGGTGAAGCAACAATTGAGGTTCAAAGTGATGATCCTGATCTTAGGTTCAAAGTCGGAAACAAATTAACCTTAGAAAATGGCAAAGAGTTAACAATTAGATCTGCCAGATGGCATAACCAAATATTGCTTCTAGCCTTTGATGGCATCGATGATCGAAATGAAATTGAATCCCTTCGTGATGAATTACTTTCAGCTGATGTGGACTTAAGTACATTGGCACCGGGTGAGTATCACTATCAACAATTACTAGGATCTAAGGTTTTGCTAACTACCGGTGAATTGATCGGAGAGGTAGATGAGGTAGTAAAACTACCTGGTCAGGATTTGCTCTCAGTTACAAAGTCAGGAAAGCAGGTTTTAATTCCAATGGTTAAACAGTTCATTGTCTCAATCGATATTGATTCAAAGACTATTGTGATAAATCCACCAGAGGGGCTATTAGATGTTGCAAATTGATGTCATCTCAATATTTCCTGAGTACCTATCGCCATTAAAGCTCTCCTTACTTGGCAAAGCACAAGATAAAGGTTTAGTTTCAATTAATATTCATGATCTTCGCGATCAAACCAATGATGTGCATAAATCAGTTGATGACACCCCATATGGTGGCGGGGCCGGAATGGTTATGACAGCTGAGCCATGGGCGGCAGCAATTGATCAAATTACAAATGATCAAGATGAGGTTGATCTGATTATTTTGACACCAGCAGGTGAAAAATTTAATCAGAAAATGGCTGAAACTTTTGCAAACAAGTCACATCTTATTTTTGCTTGTGGGCGTTATGAAGGTATTGATGCAAGGGTTGGCGAATATTATGCAGGCAAAAGCAACTTTAAAATCCACCAGGTATCTATTGGAGATTATGTATTAGGTGGTGGAGAGGTTGCTGCCATGGTAATTATTGAAGCAACAACTAGATTAATCCCAGGAGTTCTTGGAAATCCAGATTCATTAAAAGAAGAATCACATTCAATTACTGGCGCCAATGATGAGGTTTTAGTTGAGTATCCAAATTACACAAAGCCAGCTTCTTGGCGCGGGTTAGAAGTGCCGGAGGTTTTACTCTCAGGAAATCATGGAGAGATAGCAAAGTGGCGAAAAGCCCAAGCTGAGCGTCGGACGCAGCAACTTAATAAGGAATAATTCCGACACGCCTAGCGTTGATTAGGTACATGCCTTCCAAATAGGGGATTATCCGCCCAGTTGGAGTAATCGTTACATCCAAAAGTTATTGAGAGTTTTACTTAGTTTCAAGGAGGTGAATGATGGCTACTGATTACGACACCCCCAGAAAAACCGATGAAGAGTTACATGAAGAATCATTAGAAGAATTAAAAGCTCGTCGAGCCGATGCACAATCTGGTCAAGTAGATATTGATGAGGCTGAGGCAGCTGAGAATCTAGAGCTTCCTGGTGCAGATTTATCTGGCGAAGAGTTGACTGTAAAGGTTGTCCCTAAGCAAGAGGATGAGTTCACATGCAGTCGTTGTTTCTTAGTTAAGCATGTAAATCAACGTGCTCGCGGTGAAGGTCCAAAGGCTGTTTGTCGCGATTGCGATTAATTCAAAGCCTTACTTAAGTATTTCGCTTTTCTACTTGAAATCAACCAATATGGCGTGGGATCTTTTCTATCTTTAATCTCAACTTTAACGCCAGTTGTAACCCAAAATCTAGTTGCATTAAATGCTGCTGGATCTGCCTGGGCTCCTCGAATCTTTAAAAACTGATCCTTTTCTAGTAATACAACTTTTTTAATATATTTGATTTCAATTTTTGCATTACCAACATAAAGCCAATCATTTATAACAACTGTTTCTAAGGCGGATCTTCGCGAGCTGTAAACAAGAATTAGAGCAATGATTAGCGAAATTACCCCAGCTGTTAGATGGCCAAAGGGCGCCCAAAAGGTCAGATAGATCGAACCAAGCATCATCCCAAGAAATAGCCACAACCAAAGGGGCCAATTGATTCGCTCTGCAAACTCTGATTTTGAATTAGATCTTGCCATGAGATAAAGGATACGCTTTGGCAATGGCTCGCATTGCATCCACCACTCCACCGCCAGATTCAGTGATGCCAGCGCGCCACCCAAAGGCACCTGTAATTGGTTCACAAATACCATCCCACTTTGGATACTGCTTTGGTTGTGGTGAGCTTCATAAAACCGGATTACATTTAATCGCTTTCGCCGGTGAAGGTTTAGATCTAACAGGAAAATTCACAGTAACTGAGAATCATCAGGGAGCACCTGGCTTGGCACATGGTGGATTACTCTCTCTAGCATTTGATGAAGCACTTGGTAAATTGATGTGGTTAATTAGGACTCCTGCAGTAACTGGCAGATTAGAAACTGATTTCCTACTTCCAGTGCCGATGGGTCGCACTCTTTATATTAATGCCAGAATTACCGGTCAATCTGGAAGAAAGATATACACCCAAGCTGAGGGAAGATTGGATTCACCAACTGGTGAGGTTGCAGTAAATGCAGCGGCCTTGTTTATCTCAGTACCAATGGAGCATTTTATAAAGAACTTAACTGAACAATATAAGGATCACTTAGTAGAGCATCCAGAGTTGATGGCTTTTGTTGATCCAGATTTTGATATAAACCCATGATGCAAGTTCTAATTAAAAGGCTTGACCCAACTGTTCCGCTGCCTTCATATGCAAAAGGTGGGGATGCAGGAGCTGATCTTGCAACTCGTATTGATTTCACGATTAAACCAGGTGAGCGAATGTTGATTCCAACTGGAATTAGCATTGCTCTTCCCAATGGATATGTAGCACTTGTTCACCCAAGATCTGGATTAGCAATTAAGCATGGAATCTCTATGGTGAATACTCCTGGAACAGTTGATGCGGGGTATCGCGGAGAACTTCAAGTTATTTTGATAAACCATGATTTAACCGAATCAGTTTCTTTTAAAAAGGGTGATCGAATTGCTCAGCTTGTAATCCAAAAAGTTGAACGCGCTGAATTTATTGAGGTTCAAGATTTACCTGGATCAGAAAGATCTGCTGGGGGATTTGGATCAACGGGCGCATGAGTTATCAGGGACATAGCGAAGATAAAGATAAGGTCTTAAACGCTTTAGGCGGCAAGAAAGGCTTAATTGATTCTGGGCTGCCTTCATTAGTTTTCTTAATTGTTTTCAATCTATCCGGAAAGAATATTACCTCGGCGATTTATGCTGCCATTGGTTTATCAATAGTTTTAACATTTATCAGAATAGTAAAGCGAGAAACTGTTCAACATGCTTTTTCTGGATTAATTGGTGTTGGCGTATGTGCTTTTATCGCAAGACGCAGTGGCAATGCTGCAGATTTTTACCTACCTGGATTATGGATCAACGCAGGCTATGCACTTCTATATGCATTAACAAATCTTTTTAAATGGCCACTGCTTGGTGTTGTGCTCGGGCCAATTCTTGGCGAGAATTTACTGTGGCGCAAAGATCCAGCTCGCCTTAAGGCATACACAAAAGCTGGTTGGCTCTGGGTTGGAATGTTTGCCGCAAGATTGATAGTCCAATATCCGTTATACAAGAGTGGAAATGTTAATTTACTAGGAACAGCAAGATTACTTATGGGGTATCCACTATTTATTCTAACTGCGTGGGGAACCTGGTTGATCTTAAGAAAGACTCCAACTACAAAAATTAGTTAAATAAAGCAGGATTTAAGTTTTTCTTCAGCTTTAGCAGAGGCTACAAAAAGAAGCTCATCGCCCGCGGCAAATACATCATGATCTTTTGGAGTAATTACATGCCCATCACGCACAATTGCAGCAATGCTTGCATCTTCAGGAAGTTCAATTTCACCAACCGTTTTACCACAGCAAGCTGCAGTGTCAGGCAAAGTAATTTCAACGAGGTTGGCTTCGCCTTTTCTAAATGAGAACAGGCGCACTACATCTCCAACGCTAACCGCCTCTTCAACTAAAGCTGAAATAATTCGTGGTGTTGAAACTGCAACATCTACACCCCAAGAGTTATCAAACATCCACTCATTTTTTGGGTGGTTTACTCGTGCAACAACTCTAGGCACGCCATACTCGGTTTTGCCCAGTAAAGATGCAACAAGATTTACTTTGTCATCACCGGTTGCTGCAACCAACACTTGGCAGCCATCTAATTTGGCTTGATCCAAAGCAGTTACTTCACAGGCATCAGCTAATAACCATTCAGCCGTTGGAACGGAATCCATTTTTAATGCCTTCGGGTCCTTATCAATCAATAAGACTTGATGCCCATTTTCCAGTAATTCTCGGGCAATAGCTCGACCAACATTTCCAGCTCCTGCAATAGCAATTCTCATCATGCACCTGCCGGGGATTTAGAGAGGGTTTTTTCAGTTTCTAAAATTTGTTTTTCATTAATTAAAAGATGAACTAAATCGCCTTCTTGCAGAACTGTGTGTTCATTTGGAAGCACTGCTTCGCCAAGACGAGTAATAAATGCAACTCTTGCATTGGTATTTTTCTCAATTAATAGTATTGATTCGCCATACCATTCCTTATGCAAACTGACCTCAACTAATTGCACAGTTCCAGTTGCATCACGCCACTCTGATTTTGTGCCATCTGGAGTAAGTCGTCTCATGATCTGATCGGTTGTCCAAAGCACTGTTGCAACTGTTGGAATTCCTAGCCGCTGATAGATTTCAGCTCGACCTGGATCATAAATTCTTGCTACAACATTTTTAACGCCAAAGGTTTCTCGTGCAACTCGAGCTGCCAAGATATTGGAGTTATCTCCATTTGAAACTGCAGCAAATGCATCGGCTTTTTCAATACCTGCTTCGAGCAAGGTGTCTCTATCAAATCCAACTCCAGCAATTGTGCGGCCATTGAAATTTGCACCTAATCGGCGGAAAGCTTCTCGGTTTTGGTCGATCACTGCGACTGTGTGGCCTGATTTTTCAAGATCTACCGCCAAGGTCGATCCGACTCGTCCGCAACCCATTATTACTACGTGCACAAAGGACAACTTACACCCATAGGCTCCGCTCTATGGAATCAAACGCTCAAGAGCGGCTAAAAGAGGGCCAAGAAGTGCAGGTCCAAATTGGGCCAGTCGCACATGGTGGACATTTTGTGGCCAGATATAACGGACAAGTTATTTTTGTTCGCCATGGAATAACAAATGAAATTGCGAAAGTAAAAATCACTTCGGTTAATTCAAAAATTGCACATGCTGAAGTTATTGAAGTTATTGAACCAGCTACATCCCGAGTTGCAGCACCGTGTAAATTTGCCGGAAATTGCGGTGGCTGCGATTTCCAACATATCGATATTCAAACCCAGCGCACTTTTAAGAGTGAGATTGTTAAGGAGCAATTCCTTAGAATTGGCAAGATTGATCTGTCAGAACGTGGTTTTGATTTAGTAACAAAAGTAGTAGAACCTGTTGATGGATTGCATTGGCGAACCAGAATGGATTTTGCAGTATCGCAAAATGGAAAAATCGGATTTTATGGTGCAAGAAGTAATGAAGTTGTTGAAATAGATGACTGCCTGATAGCAGATTCTCGGATGAATGTTGGGGAGTTATCTGGAAGAAGTTGGAAATCTGATGCCAGGGTTGAAGTTGCTGTTTCAAGCACCGATGAGGTTTCTATTATGCGATCTGGTCGAAGTATTAGCGGGCCAACTCAAATAGTGGAACAAGTTGGCGGGAGCTCTTTCAAAATATCTCCATCAGCTTTTTGGCAGAGTCATCGAGCTGCTCCAGTTGAATTAGTAAAGGCTGCAATGAGCTTGCTAGATGTAAAGAGTGGAGATCATGTCTGTGATCTTTACTCTGGAGTTGGTTTGTTTGCTGCTGCAATCTTGAAGGAGATCGGTAGTAAGGGATTTTTAACACTTATTGAGAGCGATAAAACTGCGATTGCAGATGCACGTAGAATTTTCTTGAATAAGGAAAATGTTAAAATCATTCAAGGATTGGTTGCCCAGCAACTTCCGATAGTTAAAAAAGCAGACTTAATTTTGTTGGATCCACCTAGAACTGGTGCAGGTGAGGTTGTAATTAAACAATTAGTTAAATTAAGACCTAGAAAAATTGTTTATGTTGCATGTGATCCAGCTGCCTTGGCTCGGGATGCTAAAACTTTGGAAGATCTTGGTTATAAGTTGGATCACATTCAGGCTTTTGATCTTTTCCCAATGACCCAGCACATAGAGTGCGTGGCTGGATTTTCGCCCGCAAAGAGATAGGATTGGAAGAGATTTACGGGAAAGAGGTGTGGGGCATTGAGTAAAGACTCATTTAAGACCAAAACCACACTTGAGGTAGCGGGTAAAAGCTACGAAATTTTCGATATCACCGGTTTTGCAGAGGCTAAAGATTTACCTTTTAGCTTAAAAATTCTTCTAGAAAATCTTCTACGCACCGAAGATGGCGCAAACATTACGGCTGATCAAATTAAGAAATTAGCAGCTTGGGACCCATCAGTTGAACCTGATACTGAAATTCAATTTACTCCAGCGCGAGTGATTATGCAGGATTTTACCGGCGTTCCTTGCATAGTTGATTTGGCCACCATGCGTGAAGCGATAGCTGAATTAGGCGGAGATCCAGCAAAGGTAAATCCATTATCCCCAGCTGAATTAGTAATTGATCACTCAGTAATCGCAGATTTATTTGGAACAAAGGATTCTTTTGAACAAAATGTTGATATTGAGTATCAGAGAAACAAAGAAAGATACCGTTTTTTAAGGTGGGGCCAAACAGCATTTGATGAATTCAAAGTAGTGCCACCTGGCACAGGAATTGTTCACCAGGTAAATATTGAGTATTTAGCAAGAGTTGTAATGAATCGAGTAGTTGACGGAAAACTTCGCGCCTATCCTGACACTGTTGTTGGTACTGATTCTCACACCACAATGGTTAATGGTTTGGGTGTGCTTGGTTGGGGAGTGGGCGGAATTGAGGCTGAAGCGGCATTGCTTGGCCAACCAGTTTCTATGCTAATTCCAAGAGTGGTTGGCTTCAAACTTAATGGCCAATTACCGGTTGGAACAACTGCTACAGATTTAGTTTTAACAATTACTCAAATGCTTCGCAAGCATGGTGTAGTTGGAAAGTTTGTTGAATTTTATGGCCCTGGTGTCTCTGCTCTACCAATGGCAAATAGAGCAACAATTGGAAATATGTCGCCTGAGTATGGGTCAACATGTGCAATTTTCCCAATTGATGAAGAAACTATTAAGTATTTAAAACTAACTGGCCGAAGTGGTGAACAGTTAGAACTTGTCGAAAAGTATGCCAAGACAAATGGTCTATGGCATGATCCTTCAGCCTCACCAAGATACTCTGAAAAATTGGAGTTAGATCTTTCAACAATTGTTCCCTCAATTGCCGGACCAAAGAGACCACAAGATCGAATTTCACTTACAGATGCCAAGAGCTCATATGAAACTATTGTTCCTACCTATTTTTCTGATAAAACTAACCGAAACAAAATTGATGTTAAGGTAAATGGAAAGCCAACCACAGTTACAAATGGCGACGTGGTAATCGCATCGATAACTTCATGTACTAATACCTCAAATCCATCTGTGATGATTGGCGCTGCATTACTTGCGAAAAATGCCGTTGAAAAAGGATTAAGTAGCAAACCATGGGTTAAAACAACCCTTGCTCCTGGATCAAAAGTTGTCACCGATTATTACGACCGATCAGGGCTTACTCCTTATATGGAAAAACTAGGCTTTAATCTTGTTGGATATGGATGTGTTACTTGTATCGGCAACTCAGGCCCATTGCCTTTGGAGATAAGCAAAGCAATTAATGAGAATGACTTAGCTGTTTCAGCAGTACTTTCTGGAAATCGAAATTTTGAGGGCAGAATTTCCCCAGATGTAAAGATGAATTACCTTGCATCACCACCATTAGTAGTTGCATATGCATTAACTGGCTCTATGAACCATGATTTTGAAAAAGATCCAATTGGACTTGGCAAAGATGGCAATCCAGTATTTTTAAAGGATATTTGGCCAACTACTGCTGAGATTGAGAAAGTAGTTGCCTCTTCTATTTCTTCAGATATGTTTACAAAAGATTATGCATCAGTTTTTGAAGGTGACAATCGTTGGAAGTCACTAGACACACCAACTGGTAATACATTTGAGTGGGATTTGAAAT
Source organism: Bifidobacterium breve (assembly GCA_943324025.2). Taxonomy (GTDB): domain Bacteria; phylum Actinomycetota; class Actinomycetes; order Nanopelagicales; family Nanopelagicaceae; genus Nanopelagicus. The sequence continues at coordinate 8,335 of CALPKA020000006.1, forward strand.
CTACTTATGTGCGCAAGCCGCCATACTTTGATGGAATGCCAAAAAATCCTGTCCCAGTTACAAACATTTCTAACGGCCGAGTACTGGCATTACTTGGAGATTCTGTAACAACTGACCATATTTCTCCAGCTGGAAATATCAAAGCAGATTCTCCTGCTGGTAAATACTTAGCCGAGCATGGCATTGAGCGCGCTGATTTCAACTCATATGGTTCTCGTAGAGGTAATCACGAAGTTATGATCCGAGGAACTTTTGCAAATATTCGTTTAAAAAATCTTCTGTTAAATGGAGTTGAGGGTGGATTTACTAAAAACTTCCTTGCAGGCGGAGAACAAACCACAATTTATGATGCCTCTCGTGCGTACATCGATGCCAAGATTCCTTTGATCATTTTGGCTGGAAAAGAATACGGATCAGGTTCATCTCGTGACTGGGCTGCAAAAGGAACAGCACTTTTAGGTGTGAGAGCTGTAATTGCTGAATCTTTTGAAAGAATTCACAGATCAAATCTAATTGGAATGGGTGTACTACCTTTGCAATTTTTAGATGGTCAAACTGCTGCATCACTTGGATTAGATGGATCAGAAGTATTTTCTATTGCTGGTATTGACCAACTTAACAATGGAGTTACTCCAAAAGAGGTTGAGGTCACTGCCGGGGATAAGAAATTTAAGGCGAAACTGCGGATAGATACCCCAGGTGAGGCAGATTACTATCGTCACGGCGGGATCATGCAGTACGTATTACGCTCTTTATTGAGCAAATAAATCGCTATCCCTTTCACAAACCTTTAAACTACAACCATGCTGAACCAGATTAAATCACCGGCTGATCTGAAGTCACTGACTCCTGAACAAATTCAACAGTTAGCAAGTGAAATTAGAGCCTTTCTGATTGAAAAAGTTTCTAAATCTGGCGGACATTTGGGTCCAAATCTAGGTGTTGTTGAACTAACGATTGCAATTCATCGAGTTTTTGATTCACCAAAAGATGTCATGGTTTTTGATACTGGACACCAATCTTATGTTCATAAACTGCTAACTGGAAGAATGAATGGTTTCGATAAGTTGCGTCAAAGAGGCGGCTTAGCCGGATATCCAAATCGAAGTGAAAGCGAACATGATGTGGTTGAGAACTCTCATGCATCAACGGCTTTATCTTGGAGTGATGGAATTGCAAAGGGTTTTGCATTAACAGATCAAACCGATCGCAGTGTTGTTTGCGTCGTTGGTGATGGCGCACTTACTGGGGGCATGAGCTGGGAGGCACTAAACAATATTTCAAGCAGCACAAATGAGAAATTAGTAATCATTGTTAACGATAATGAGCGTTCATACTCGCCAACGATTGGTGGTTTAGCGACATACCTTTCAACCCTTAGAGCTACAAGTGGATATGAGAAATTCTTAGAATGGGGCAAGGGAGTACTGGAGCGAACTCCAGTGGTTGGCCATCCAATTTATGAAACTCTGCATGGGATGAAAAAAGGAATTAAAGATATTGTTGCTCCGCAAGGAATGTTTGAAGATTTAGGACTTAAGTATCTTGGACCAGTAGATGGTCATGATGTTTCTGCAATGGAAAAAACCTTAAAAATTGCAAAAGATTTCGGCCAACCAGTTTTGGTTCATGTGATCACTGAAAAAGGTCGAGGACATGCACCAGCTCTTAATGATGAGGCTGAGAAATTCCACGCAGTTGGAGTAGTTGATGCCGAGACTGGTCAACCTTTAAGTAAGGCCGGGAAAAGTTGGACAAGTGTATTTTCTGATGAACTTGTAAAAATCGGTGCTGAAAGAAAAGATGTTGTAGCAATTACCGCTGCGATGATGGGTCCTACTGGTTTAGATAAGTTTGAAAAAGCATTTCCAGAGAGAACTTTTGATGTTGGAATCGCAGAACAACATGCGACAACTGCAGCAGCGGGTATGGCTTTTGCTGGATTACATCCAGTAGTGGCTGTTTATTCAACATTTTTAAATAGAGCATTTGACCAACTACTTCTTGATGTTGCCCTTCATAAAGCCGGAGTTACTTTTGTGCTTGATCGCGCAGGTGTTACTGGCGATGATGGCCCATCACATAATGGCATGTGGGATCTAGCATTAACTGGAATTGTTCCTACTTTGCATGTTGCAGCACCTAGAGATGGTGAACGAGTAAGAGAGACATTGCGCGAAGCGGTTGAGATTTCAGATGCTCCTTCATTAATTCGTTTTCCTAAAGGGGTGGTAAATCCTGATATCCCAGCATTTGAGCGCCGCGATGGAATCGATGTTTTATATCGAGGTGAAAGTGCAGATGTGCTTTTGGTAAGCATAGGTGCTTTTGCATCAATCGCAGTTGAAGCAGCAGCTGGCGCATATCGAGAAGGTGTTGGCGTAACTGTTATTGATCCAAGATGGGTAAAGCCGCTACCAAAATCTTTAGTAACAATGGCTCAGCGATATAAGAATGTTGTTGTTTTAGAAGATGGAATAAAGCACGGTGGAATTGCAAGCACAGTTTCTGAGTTGTTTAGAGAAGCACAATTGAATATTCCAGTGCACTCAATTGGTATTCCACTTACCTTCTTAGAGCATTCAAAGCGCAGTGAAATTCTTGAGGATCTAGGAATTACGGTTCAAAACATTACACGTTCACTTGTGGCTTGGAATAGCAGCGGAATTG
>CALPKA020000007.1 GCA_943324025.2 Bifidobacterium breve
AGCCCTAGAGCGAAATGAAATAGTAATTACTGATAGATATTTTGATTCCTCTATTGCATATCAAGGAGCTGGACGAGTTTTATTGCCAGTTGAAGTGGCAAGAATTTCAAGATGGGCAACAGAATCATTAACTCCAACCCTAACAATCATCATGGATTTACCAGCAGAAATTGGCTTGGGCAGATTACATTCAACAGATCGATTAGAAAGTGAACCACTGGCATTTCATGAACGGGTTAGACAGGAGTATTTAAATCTTGCTCATCAAGATCCAGAAAGATTCCTAGTTGTTGACGCTTCTTTAACAATTGAACAAATTCACCAATTAATTGTGGAAAGAGTTGGGGCTATAAAAACACTTAAGCGAAACATTAAACAATAATGAGCGTTTTTGGATCATTAATTGATCAAACCGAGGTTATTTCGATATTAGAAGATGCAGTAGAAGCCTCTCGTATGGTTGATAACAAAACTCAAAGCATGACCAATACCTGGCTTTTTACTGGCCCACCCGGATCTGGTCGATCAAATGCGGCAATAGCTTTTGCTGCAGCGTTGGTATGTAAAGATGGTGGTTGCAGTAAATGTAATGATTGTATGTCAACAATCATCGGTACACATTCTGATGTTGAATTGATTAAAACTGCAGGACTTTCTATAAAAATTGACGAAGTTAGAGAGTTAATTAGCAGAGCATCTTGGGCACCATCGGTGGCTAATTATCGCGTGGTAGTTATGGAAGATGCTGATCGACTAACTGAATCAGCTGCTAACGCTTTACTTAAAGTGATTGAAGAGCCAGGGCTTCGAACAATCTGGTTATTGTGTGCGCCGACGTTGACCGATGTTTTACCAACCATTCGCTCTCGTTGCAGGCATTTATCACTGCGTACTCCTTCAACTAAAGCGATTGCAAAACTGTTAATCGAACGCGATGGCGTAGAAAGTAGCACAGCTGATTTTGTTGCTAGAGCCTCCGGTGGCCATATAGGAAGAGCTAGGCGCTTAGCAACTGACTCAACTGCCAGAGAAAATCGTTCCAACATTATGAAATTACCATTTATGATCAAAGATGTTTCCTCTGCATTTAAAGCCGCACAATTCTTGGTGGATGCTGCTAAGGCAGATGCACTAGTAGATGCAGAAAAGAAAGATGAAGATGAGATTTCAAAGTTAAAAGAAGCTTGGGGAGCGAGTGGATCTAAATTAGTTGCAGGTGGTGCCAAAGTAGTTAAAGAATTGGAGAAGGAACAAAAATCTCGGTCAACTAGAATGGTCAGGGATTATTTAGATAGAGCATTATTGGATTTATCAACACTTTATCGAGATGTTTTGTTGGTTCAATCAAACTCTGTAGATTCTTTAATCAATCAAGATTTGATTTCACAAATTAATCAGCTCGCGCAAGCCACAAAGCCAGAGCAAACAATCAGAAAAATTGAGGCAATCTTGAAAACAAGACGGAATCTGGCCCAAAATGCAGCACCCCTGCTTCTAATTGAAGCCCTTATGTGTGAGTTACGTTAAAAAAGTGGTAATTAGCACCTCCAAAGATAAGGCAAAATACTCTCATGCGTCTTGACCATGTTTCATATGTTGCATCCCATGACCAGATTTCTGATGTAGTCAATCGAATTGGTTCACAGATCGGTACCGCATTTGTTGACGGTGGCATCCATCCAAAATTTGGAACTAGAAATTTCACTGCACCACTTTTAAACGGTCAATACATTGAAGTTGTATGTCCATTAGATCATCCAGCCACAGATGCAACTGCATTTGGTAAAGCAGTTAAGCAAAAAGCTGATGCAGGAGGCGGATGGTTGACTTGGGTATTTAGTTCATCTGACCTAGCCAAAGTCGAAGATAAGTTTGGTCGTAAAGCAGCCGATGGCGCTCGTACTAAACCAGATGGCAGTGAGTTAAAGTGGAAACAAATTGGCGTAAAAGAGATTACTGGAGCAAGTGAATTACCATTTTTTATCCAATGGTTAACCGAGCAACATCCTTCAAAGGATGGAAATTCAGTTGCGAAGATTACAAAAATTGTTATCGCAGATGATGGTCAATTAGCTGATTCTTGGTTTAAAGAAGAGATCAATTCAGCATTGACTGAGGTTGAAATTGAATGGGTAAAGCCAGAATTAAATGACGGCGAAAAAGGAATTGTTGCAGTCGAGCTGTCAGTTAATAACAGCAAAATCAGGGTTGATTAGTACCTGGTAATTCAGTCAGTAAAAGTAAGGTAAACTTTCCTTTGTAGTTCCCCATGTACTTACAATTTGTAAGTGCCTTGCGAGTCTTAATCTCAAATCACCACCAAGACGCGCATCATGTCTTGTTAGGTTGATTTATGTCATTTAAAGAATTAGGCGTTAACCCTGCGTTGATTAAAGTCCTGCACGCAGCAGGAATTGAAAAACCATTTCCAATTCAAAAAGCCACCTTGCCTGATGCAATTGCTGGCAAAGATATTTTAGGTCGCGGCCAAACTGGCTCTGGCAAAACCCTGGCCTTTGGTTTGGCTTTAATGAGCCGCTTAGCTGGTAAAACAGCTGCACCAATGCGCCCACTAGCTTTGATTTTGTCACCTACTCGTGAGCTTGCAATGCAAATCAGCGATGTGATTGCACCTTTATCTAGAACCGTAAATTTAAATTCACAGGTTGTAGCAGGTGGACTTTCTTATTCAAAACAGATTCAGGCGTTAAAGCGCGCAGTGCCTATTGTTGTGGCAACCCCAGGCAGACTTATTGATTTAATTCAAAAGAAACACATCAAGCTAGATGACATTGAAATAACAGTACTTGATGAGGCAGATCAAATGGCAGATATGGGTTTCTTGCCAGATGTTAAAAGAATCTTAGATTTGACCAAGCCTGGCGGGCAGCGAATGTTATTTAGCGCAACACTGGATAAAGATGTTGACTCACTTGTTAAAAAATATTTAAAAAATCCAGTAACTCACTCTCTTGCAAATGAGAAATCAACAGCAGGAAATATGACCCATCACGTTTTAATCTTGGAGCAAGCACATAAAGATTTAATCACCTCCCAAATTGCAGCCAGAAAAGGAAAGAGCATTTTTTTTGTTAGGACTAAACACGGTGCAGACAAATTAACTAAACGAATGAACGAGGCTGGCGTTGCCGTTGGCGCACTTCATGGTGGTAAAACACAAGCTCAAAGATCTCGAGTTCTAGAAGCTTTTAAATCTGGTCATACAAATGCATTGGTAGCAACAGATGTTGCAGCTCGTGGAATTCACGTTGATGATGTTTCACTTGTAGTTCACGTAGACGCTCCAGAAAACCATAAAGATTATTTACATCGTGCAGGTCGAACAGCTAGAGCTGGCGCAGTTGGAACTGTGGTTACCCTGGCAACTCATAAGCAACGCAAAGGTGTGCATGGTCTTGCAGCAAGAGCTGGCGTTAAATTAAATGAATCAACAGTTAGACCATTGGATGCAACCTTAGTTAAAGTCACGGGGGCTGCAGAGCCTTCTGGTATCCCAATCGTTACAGCACAAGCAGCTAAAGGCGATAGTTCAGGTAGGTCTGGTGGTTATCGAGGTTCAAGATCAAAAGGCGGCGGGAAAAAGAAAAAATCCCGACCACGTCCACATGAGCGCCGAAAGCGCCCAAGATAGTAAAAGTTTAGTTAAATACTTTCTATGAAAAAATTGTCAGATTCTGTAGAAATCAACGGAATTAACTTCATTGCAGAGGCAGAGCGAAAAGGTTCAGCAAAATCTTTATTTTGGCCATGGGCTGCTGCAAATGTTTCATTCTTAGCAATTTCCTACGGCTCATTTTTTCTAGGATTTGGAATCTCATTTTGGCAAGCAACAGCAGCTGCAATTATTGGCACTATTGGAAGTTTCTCAATCGTTGCAATTTCATCACTTGCAGGTAAAAGAGCTAATGCGCCAACAATGACGCTTTCGCGTGCAGCTTTTGGTGTTAAAGGAAATTTATTGCCAGGTTTATTGTCATATTTGATATTTGTAGGATGGGAAACAGTTTTAGTTTCATTAGCGACGCTTGCTTCAGGAACTGTATTAACTCGAATTGGAAATATTGATACTGATATTTCACGAGTTCTAGGTTTCTTGCTTGCAGGTGGCTTAACAATAATTGGTGGAGTATTAGGTTTTAAAGTAATCATGAAAATTCAACTGTATTTAACAATAATTACAATTTTCTTAACTGCGGGGTATATAGCACTCACAATAGATTCTGTGGATTGGAGCAAGGTTTCGGCATTACCAACCGGGCCCACATCTGGTTTTATCGGTGCAATAATTTTTGCAATAACTGGAATTGGCCTAGGTTGGGTTGGCTGTGCTGCCGATTACTCTAGATATTTACCCAGAAAAGTTTCCGGCAAATCAGTAATTGGTTGGACCATATTTGGTGCATCAATTGTTCCAATTATTTTAGTTATTTACGGGTCTTTACTTGCTGCAAGTAGCGAAGAGCTAAATAGTAAAGTTGCCAGTGATCCAATTGGTGCTTTAACCACCTTGCTTCCTACCTGGTACTTAATACCTTTTGCTCTGGTTGCAGTTTTAGGATTAATAGGAGGGGCAATTCTTGATTTGTATTCATCAGGATTAACTCTGGTCTCAATTGGTTTACCAGTTAAGCGACATGTTGCTGCAAGTATTGATGGTGTAATTATGACTATAGGCACGATTTATCTGGTTTGGTTTGCATCTGACTTCTTTGTTCCATTTCAAGGTTTCTTAATCACACTTGGTGTTCCAGTCGCTGTTTGGTCTGGATTATTTGCTGCCGATGTTTTAATGCGAAAAAGTTACAGCGAATCAGAACTCTTTGATCCCAACGGAAGATATGGTTCATATAACTTTAAATCAATTGGATTAATTGGCTTTGGAACAATTATTGGATGGGGGTTAGTAACTAACTCCTTAGCATCTTGGCTTTCATGGCAAGGATATTTTCTATCAATTTTTGGCGGCAAAGATGGCTCTTGGGCCTATGCAAACTTAGGTGTGATTGCAGCTTTGTTAATTGGATTCTTCGGTCACATTGTTTTATCTAGAAAACAAATCAAAAATCAGGAAATTAATTCTTCCAAGAGGTAAATAATGGCCTGCCTTCGGCATAGCCGGCTGCAGATTGAATTCCAATTACTGCCTTTTCATTAAACTCTGCAAGATTTTTTGCACCGCTATATGTGCAAGATGATCGTAAGCCAGCAATAATTTCATCAATTAAATCTTCAACACCAGGACGAGCAGGGTTTATATACATGCGAGAGCTTGAAATTCCCTCTTCAAATAATGATTTACGCGCACGATCAAAAGCATCTTCACTAGCAGTTCTAGCAGCAACTGCGCGAGCAGAGGCCATTCCAAATGACTCTTTATAAATTCTGCCATCTGAGTCTTTGCGCAAATCACTAGGGGACTCATAAGTTCCAGCAAACCAAGAACCAATCATTACTTGCGATGCACCTGCGGCTAATGCCAGTGCAACATCTCTTGGATGTCTTACGCCACCATCTGCCCAAATACTTTTGCCATGCTTTTTAGCTTCAGCTGCGCATTCAAGTACTGCAGAAAATTGTGGTCGACCTACTCCAGTTTGCATGCGAGTTGTACACATTGCACCAGGACCGACGCCAACCTTAACAATGTCAGCACCGGCTTCAATTAACTCTTTAGTTCCAGCTGCAGTGACAACATTGCCGGCAACAATTGCAACCTTTGGGTTTAAGGCTCGAATAGTTTTTAATGCTTCAACCATTTTCTTTTGATGACCGTGAGCTGTATCTACAACTAGAAGATCAGCACCTGCAGCTAACAAAGCTTTAGCTTTTCCAGCCACATCACCATTAATTCCAACTGCGGCGGCCACTTTTAATTTTCCATTTGCATCAATTGCAGGTTGGTACATAGTTGCTCGAAGCGCACCAGTTCTAGTAATAATTCCAACCAATTTGCCAGCCTTATTAATTACTGGCGCAAGTCTTCTGCGTTTTTCAGTTAAAAACTCAAAAGCAGCCTTCGGTGTTACATCATCATTAAGTGTTACTAAATCCTTTGACATGATTTTGTGTAACTGAGTAAAGCGATCAACATTTTCACAATCAGCTTCGGTAATAATTCCAATTGGTCGATCATCTTCTACAACAATTAGAGCGCCATGCGCACGTTTTGTTATTAAATCAATAGCATCGGCAACAGTTTCATTTGGGTTTAATGTCACTGGCGTATCAAAGATTAGGTGACGAGATTTAACCCAGTTAATTACATCAGCAACTATCTCAAGTGGGATGTCTTGCGGAATTACCGCAATTGCTCCGCGACGAGCAACAGTTTCTGCCATACGTCTGCCACTTATTGCTGTCATATTTGCAACAACCAATGGAAGTGTTGTGCCGGTTTGATCAGGTGCGGTTAAATCAACATCCATTCGACTTGAAAGTTCAGAGTATGAAGGGACCATGAATACATCGTCATAGGTCAGATCGTGGCTTGGGTTATTTATGAAACGCACGTGGCAAAACTATACTCGCTCTAAATGCATCTACTAAATGACTGGAATGCTCCCAAGGCAGAGCAAGGTAAGTGTTCCTGGCCCATACGGACAGGAGCTAGCACGGTATAAAGAGGTATTGGTATTAATAGAACTGGCGGCCAAAGGCTGCAATCAGTGGGTGCGTTCTTAGCCAATTCCCACCCAAGGCCTGGATGGTAAATGCTAGGGTTGCATAGGCTTTAACGAGAAGACGCGAAAGGTCGAACTTGTCAGATAACTCAGAGAATGAAGATAACAACTCTGAAGAGATTATTACTGAGGAGATGCTTTGGGAAAGAATTCCTGAAGTCCAAGGTTTAGATCGAGCAAATACATATTATGAATTAAGTGCGCGAATTTATGCGCGTGGTCAGTATGACGAGGCATTAGCGCTCGCAGAAACTGCCCGAGATATTTATGCAGATTTAGGTGCTGTTGCACCAACCGAAGGTTTGGCTCAAGCTTATTCAGCAATTGGTTACAACTTAAATCAACTAAAGAGAATGAATGAAGCAGCTAATGCGATGAGCAAAGCTGTTGATCTATTAAGAGAGACAAAATCACCAATGGCAATTGAGCTTGCCTGCACACTTGGTGAGTGGTGGTTTAATTCAAAAGAGTATGAAAAAACAATTGAGTGTATGAATGAGTGCGTTCAAGAGCATTTGGTTGATGGCAATGATTCTGGTGCAGCAAATGATCTGCACTTAATTGGCTGCGCATATCGCGAATTGAAAAATTATGAGAAGTCACTGGAGGCTTTTAAAGAATCTCGAGCCTTATTTAAGAGATTAAAAGAGGTTATCAATGTTGCAAGATGCGACCAAAAAATTGCGCACTGCTTAACTGAGTTAGGTGATGCAGAGGGTGCGTTAATCTCTGCTCAAAAATCTTTGGATGTATTTGTAACTGCCCATGATCATCGAAGAGAGACTTACTCATCATTTGAACTAGGTAAGGCCCAAATTGGCCTTGGTCAATTTGAAGAGGCGCTAATGACACTTGAGAATGTATTAGAAAGCGTCACCGAATCTGAGTTTAAAGATTTTGAATTTATTATTGATATTGAGCGAAAAATCGCTTTAACATTACGAAGCTTAGGTCGAGATAACGAAGCAGAAGAGATTGTAAGAAGACTAGATGCTGTTACAGAGGTAATTGACGAAGATTAAGATTTTGGGTGATTGACTGGATTTAAATGTTGCATCGCCCAGGCATACATAGCGATCGCTCCAGCAGCCGAAGCATTCATTGATCTTGTTGAGCCATATTGAGAGATAGCTAAAACTACTGAGCAAACTGCAACACCTTCATCACTCATTCCAGCACCTTCTTGACCAAACAACATCACACATCTTTTTGGTAAATCTGTATTTTCTAATTGCTTTGAGATTGGCAAGTTATCAATTCCAATAATTGGTAAATTTTGTTCATCACACCATTTCTTAAACTCTTCAACAGTTGCGTGATGATGAACGGTTAAATATCGATCAGTCACCATCGCGCCTCGTCGGTTCCAATCTCGCTTGCCAACAATATGAACAGCAGAGACATTAAATGCATTTGCAGTTCTAACAATTGATCCGATGTTCAAATCATGTTGCCAATTCTCAATCGCAATTTGTAAGTCATGGCGCTTGGTATCAAGATCGGCAACTATTGCTTCAACTTTCCAATACCGATATTTATCTAAGACATTTCTACGATCACCGTTCTCAAGTAAATCAGGATCAAAGTGATTATCGGTCGGCCATGGTTTAGAGTGAGGCCCTACGCCAACTACCTGGTAGAACTCACCAGGACCCACAGTTGATTCGGTCATAAGTAAACCTTAAGGGCTAAGGAGTGATGTTGAGAAAATCATGGCTGCCTGCCTATCTAATCCTTGGATTAACTTGGGGTTGCTCCTTTATATTCATTGAACTAGGCCTTGAGTTTCTAACCCCATTTGGAGTTGCATTTGGTCGCTGCACCCTTGGTGCTATCACTTTATTGCTAGTTGTGTGGAGCAGAAAAATTAAGCTACCAACTGAAAAAAGCACCTGGTTGAAACTGTGGATCGTTGCTCTACTTTTAAATGTTGTTCCTGGAACTCTCTTTGCGTTTGCTCAACAGTATGTGACTTCAGTGCTTGCTGGAATTATAAATGCCACAACACCATTAATGACATTGATTTTTCTACTGATTTTGTTTCGTGAAGAAAAGCTTAAGCGAGAACAAATTCTTGGTTTGTTGATCGGTGCAGTTGGTGTCATGACAGTGTTAGGAATTTGGAAGGGCATTGGAGATAACCAATTAATAGGCGTTATTGCTATGCTTCTTGCCGTTTGTTGTTATGGCTACTCATTTCCTTATACAACGCGAAATATCTTGCCACTTGGCTTAAAGCCGGAAGCAGCAGCAGCGGTCCAATTAAGTATGGCTTCAATAACTTTATTACCATTTTATTTGTTTGATGGAATTGCAGATTACGACTTTAGAATTCAAGCACTCTTGGCAATGTTAGCCCTTGGTATTTTTGGAAGTGGTTTTGCATACATTTGGAACTTTTCAATTATCGCTGCTGCTGGTAGCTCAATTGCCAGTACTGTTACTTACATAACACCTGTTGTGGCAGTCTTTGTTGGCTGGTTATTCTTAGGTGAAGCAATAACTTGGTATGAGCCAGTTGGTGCAATACTGGTAATTCTTGGGGCAGCAGTAGCACAAGGAAGATTTTCTCGAAGGGTGCAAAATTAATGAAACGAATATCCGCACTCCTATTTTTCATACTTCTATTTAATTTAAGTCCAGCAAATGCGGTTGATGTTTTACCAGAACCATTCTTTAAGTATTTGGGATCAAAATACTTAGCCAATCCTGGAGTTATTTTGATAGATGGCTCAAGCAATGAAGTTGTTTATGAAAGTGGTTCTGATAAGCCAAGAACTCCAGCATCGGTTCTGAAAGTAATCTCAACTTCGGCAATGGCACTAACACTTGACTCAGCTACTGTATTCAAAACCGCTTTGTATAAAACTGATAAAAAAGGTGTATTTGTGATTTGGGGCGAGAATGATCCCTGGATAACCTCAAATGCTAAGTACCGAGATGCAAATAAACGGGCGTACATGCCAGCATTGATTAAAGCAGCATTTGCCTCTGACAAATCTCTAAAGAAGATCACATTGGTATATAAAGGTGTTAACAATTCCGATATTTTATATGCAAAACGGGCATTAAATCGCAGATCATCTGTTGCCTATAAACCGCTTAGCAAAACTGTTGAAATTGAATCGTTAATTACTGAAAAGATCGCAGAAGTTTCTTCACCACCTCTGCAAAAAATGATTCGATTTGCGCTTTTATATAGCGATAATGTTTTGTCACAAAGAATTGCGATGCTTGCCACTGGACTTAATGGATACCCATTAAATAGAACTGGTTTAAATGAAATGATCAATGCAAAAATAAGTGGTATTGGAGTAGACACAACTGGAATGAAATTAGTTGATGGATCCGGCCTTGGCGGTGAAAATAGGGTTTCAGCAAAGACCGTTTCACAATTACTTTTAAAGATAAAAACAGAGCCACAATTAAAGGTAATTTATGATTCACTTCCGATAAGTGGAGAATCTGGAACATTAATTGGTAGGTATCATTCAACAGCGCCACAAGCTGTTGGTTTAGTGAGAGCAAAAACTGGATCTACTCGTCACACGGTTTCATTAGCTGGCTTTGCTACCTCTGGTGAAAAAGAATATGTGTTCGTTGTAATTGCAGATGGCGTGGGAAGAACTAGGAGATTGCAAGATGCTGCGCGAAGTGCAATTGATCGAATGCTGGGAACAATCACTAAGCCACCTGTGATCGGTATAACACCACCTGTGCCAGAAACTAATCCATTTACAACTACTCCGTAATAAACCTTAACTAACCAAGGGTAGAGTTAGTTCAAATGAAAAATTACATCTCGCTAATGAAGTTGCGGGTAGTTGAACTACTACTTGTAACTACAGTGCCAGCCTTATTTTTGGCAAGCAATGGTGTGCCAGATTTATCAGTCACTTTTTGGAGTTTATTAGGTGGAACTTTCGCTGCAGGTGGTGCGAATGCTTTCAATATGGTCATCGAAGCAAAATCTGATTTATTAATGAAACGGACTGCAAAGCGTCCAATTGCAACAGGTGAGATTTCTCGGCGCTCTGGGCTTATATTTGCAACAGCCATTTCTTTGTTGTCGCTAGTAATGTTCTATTTGTTTACTACCAAACTGGCAGCCCTCTTAAC
>CALPKA020000008.1 GCA_943324025.2 Bifidobacterium breve
CCAAATTGAGATTTACTCAGACACCGATCATCCAAATGAGTACAACTTTTTATTTATTGCCAAAGGTGGCGGAAGTGCAAATAAATCATTTTTATATCAGGAGACTAAAGCGGTTTTAAACCCAACCTCTTTTATGAGTTGGTTGGATGAAAAACTTCGCTCCCTTGGCACATCAGCTTGTCCGCCCTATCACTTGGTAGTGGTAATTGGTGGCACCAGTGCTGAATACACCGTCAAAGCTGCAAAGCTTGCCAGCACTAAATACTTAGATTCACTTCCAACCAAAGGAGATGCTAAAACTGGTCATGGGTTTCGCGATCTTGAATTAGAAAAAGAGATTTTAAAATTAACTCAAAATATTGGAATTGGCGCCCAATTTGGTGGAAAGTATTTTTGTCATGATGTGCGAGTGGTGCGCCTGCCCCGTCATGGTGCCTCGCTGCCAATTGCAATTGCAGTTTCCTGTTCGGCAGATCGCCAAGTAAAGGCCAAGATCACTAAAGATGGCGTCTTTATTGAAAAACTTGAGACCGATCCTGCGCACTTCCTGCCAGCTGCAACAAATGAGGATTTAGATGGACCTGAAATAACCATTGATTTATCTGCGCCAATGGCTCAAATTCGTGCAGAGCTTTCAAAGCATCCAGTTAAAACTAGAGTTTTACTAACTGGAACATTGGTTGTGGCACGGGATTTAGCCCATGCTAAATTAAAAGAGTTATTAGATGCTGGAAAACCACTTCCTGATTACTTCAAAAACCATGCGGTTTATTACGCAGGTCCTGCAAAAACTCCCGCCGGTTACGCATCTGGTTCATTTGGACCAACCACTGCTGGTCGAATGGATTCCTATGTTGAACAATTCCAAGCTGCCGGTGGCTCACTAATTATGTTAGCTAAGGGAAATAGATCTGAGATGGTCTCTGCTGCATGCAAAAAATATGGTGGGTTTTATCTTGGTTCAATTGGTGGACCTGCAGCCAGACTTGCGCAAGATTGTATAAAAAAGGTTGAGGTTTTAGATTATGAAGAGTTGGGAATGGAAGCAATCTGGAAGATTGAGGTAGAAAACTTCCCCGCATTTATAATTATTGATGACAAGGGAAATGATTTCTATGCCCAAACTAGAAAACCATTAAGTATTGGAAAAAAACCTAACTAATAAAAAGCTTTTAGTACCAGTTTGACCTTTTCGCTTTACTCCAGGCAGCGCATGGATACTCGTATCTTTCACTTATGTATTTAAGACCCCAAGTAATTTGAGTGACTGGGTTGGTGCGCCAATCAGTGCCAACAATCTCCATCTTGGTCGCAGGAAGTGCCTGGGCAATTCCATGAGCTCCTGAGCTTTTATTTCTGGCCTTGTAATTCCAATGGCTCTCTTTGGTCCAAAGTTGGTCCAGGCAGGTGAACTGCTTCTCTGACCATTTGTAATTGGCGGTGATTAACTCCTTGGCAATTAGTTTTGCCCCCTCCGGTTGACGAGCTAGCTCAACCTTTCGGGAAGCAAGTGAGACTAGGGCCATTGAATCGGCATCCACCGTCTTGATCGCATCAAGCTCTAATAAGGATGGGGTTGGATCAAAATCAGTACCGGCAATCTCAGGTGTTGCCACCTCAAGATTGCTTTGAACTGAAGGGATTGAAACAGAGAGCTCAAGATTGCTCGAGGCATAAGCTGGCTCTGAGATAAGTAGGAAAAATGCCAAGCAGGCAGCGGAGATCGAGACCCGGCGAACGCCAGGTTTCTGGGTCATGTTGGCTGATGCCTTCATAAATACCCCTTCCCAATCTGCCAAAAGCCCGGAATTGAACCCTTGGAACTGTTTATAGGGTGGCATCCAGGGTTGGCAGGGGCAACTTTATAAAGGCGTGTGGCGCGATTATGTTTATATTCACAGGTCATACCAGACGCAAAACCGCAGGTCAGAAAGGATGAAGTCCGATTTTTCCCTTATGTCGCAAGAGGGGTAAAAAATCAGTTTGAGAAGTTAATTGGCTCCTCAAGCAGCTCAGTCACAAGGGCTGCAATCTGGGATCTCTCACTTCGGGTCAAGGTGATGTGGGCAAATAGAGGATGACCCTTTAGGGATTCAACTACAGCAACCACACCATCATGCCTGCCCACCCGCAGGTTATCCCGCTGGGCGATGTCATGGGTTAGGACAACCCGGGAGCCTTGGCCAATTCGAGAGAGCACTGTTAGTAAAACCCCTCGTTCTAAGGATTGGGCCTCATCAACAATTACAAAGGAGTCATGAAGGGAGCGACCTCTTATATGGGTCAGTGGTAGGACCTCAATTAATCCTCGCTCCACCACCTCATCTAAAACCTGTTGGCTAACCAAAGCACCTAGGGTGTCAAAAACTGCTTGGGCCCAAGGGGACATCTTTTCATTTTCAGTTCCAGGCAGGTAACCAAGCTCTTGGCCACCGACTGCATAAAGCGGGCGGAAGATAACTACCTTTTTATGTAATCGCTTTTCTAATACCGCCTCTAAACCAGCAGATAATGCCAAGGCACTTTTTCCAGTTCCAGCACGTCCTCCAAGGGAGACAATTCCAATCTCAGGATCTAGCAAAATATCTAACGCCACCCGTTGTTCAGCACTTCTGCCATGCAAACCAAATGCTGAGCGATCTCCCCTTACCAACTGCAATCTTTTATCTGGCATAACTCTTGCTAAGGCACTTCCCTTTTCAGAGTGCAAGACAACCCCGGTGTGACAAGGGTGATTTTTTCCAATCTCATGAACAATTTTTTCATTCTCATAAAGTGAATCAATTACTGTTGAGCCAACACTCTCCTCAACCATTCCGGAGTAACCGCTTGTACTTGCTAACTCAGCCCGATACTCCTGCGCCTCAACCCCAACAGATGATGCCTTGACTCGTAATGGCAGATCTTTTGTTACCAATACAACTTTGCGGCCATCGGCCATAAGATTTTTTGCAATTGCTAAAATCCTTGAATCATTTGTGCCATCTCGCAAAAATCCTGCTGGCAATTTTGAGGTGTCAGAGTGGTTTAACTCAACTGATAATGAGCCACCCTCATCATTGATATTGATTGGTTGATCAAGCCGGCCGCTTTTAACTCGCAGATCATCAAGGGTGCGAAGGGCAGCCCGGGCGAAGTAGCCCAAATCTGGATGATCGCGCTTGCTCTCTAACTCACTAATTACGGTGATTGGAATTATCACCTCATGCTCGGCAAATCTGCTTAAAGCAATTGGGTCAGCTAGTAAAACGCTTGTGTCTAACACATAGGTCACACGGGCAGGTTGCGGTTGGTTTGCTACTGATTTTAAGACAATAGATTCACTAGCCAATTACTATCATCGCAATCTGTTTAATTGTGCCTTGGGTTTTGGAAGATAGGTAAAGGGTAAATAACCAAACTTAAATTTTGGTGGCAACACGCAAGCGGTAAAGATTAAGTTTAGATAAAGGCTTTATTACCACTGCCCGCTTTTAACCCGACGCTCAATCCAGATTGAGGCGACCGGCAAGGTTCCTGCCAGCAAGAATAAAGCGGTGCTTAGTAAGGATTTTCGCTTTGCAAAACAAAGGTGAAGGGCGGTCAAAAGATAAATTGGATAGGTAAAGCCATGCACAATTGGAATCCAGATAAATTGTTCATAAAAGGTTGGGCTAGAGACAAGATACTTAGCTGGCATGTAGGCAAACCAAAGCAAAAGTGACATAACACCAGCCCAAAGGGCCATAACTCGAAATCTAACGATTACGCCATTCATTTCTTACTTCCAATCTTGCCCCGGCTTTTAGATACCGCCTTTGGGCTTCGAAATTGTGGGAAGGCTGGTGCGATCAACAGTAGTAGCCCCATAAACCACCAGACCACAACATATGAGATGTGTTGCCAATAAAAGCCAGGCAGGCGTTGGGATATTTGTGGTGTTGGCACAACTGTTAACTCACTTATCTTTGTGTTTGCCAGCTTCTCTGATTGCAAGATTATGTAACCATCATATAAAAATGGGTTTTCCTTACTAACCACCAAGGCTGGATCAATTCGAGAGAGCTCACCTGGCTTTGCAAATGCACGATCAACATTTTGCCGTGGATATAGCCGCCCAGTAATAGAAACGGGTTGATCAATTAGATCAAACTCATTCGCTAAAACCTCTCGCACTACCAAGACCGCATGTCCAGTGCTTAGTTTTAACAACCGAACATCAAAATTTGCAAGCTGATCCTCTGAGAGCTTTTGATCTCTTGCAATGTAAGAGGTTGAGTAAGTTCCATCAGCTGAAACAATTCGGTTAACCGCTTTAATCGGCATATTCATGCCGGGTGAGGCGATTTTATTTAATTCAATTAATGGTTGATCTGGTTTTGGCGCAGTTGCAACATTCAAAGCTTGCGCGCGATGTAGTTGCCAAATACCTAATTCATAGCAGGCATAAATCAGTGAAAGCCAAATTAAAATAGTGGCAGCTCGGGTGAGCATTTGTTTCATAATGGGTAAAACTACTCTTGATCTTTACGGTCAACTAATCTCTTATATCTGCGATAAAAACTAACCATCAAAACTACCATCGCTAAACTTAAGAAAATCATGGTTAGGGAACCTGCCACACCCATATCAAAGCTTTTTACCTCATCCATAATTTCTCCCCTTTAACCTGGTGAGATAAGCCTACTTAACCATTGCATAAATAGATCTACAATAAGGGTGTGATGCATCCCAAAGTATTAACCGATCCCTACCTGCAAGAGCGGTATGGCATAAAAGCAAGTTCAAACCGACGCTTTATTTATGCTGGGATTTTCCTAAGTTTGGTTGCTGCCTGGTTTATCTGGAGCGGTTTTAATGCCGCAAACCCTGCTCTTAGATCTGAGTTAGTTTCTTTTGAAGTCATTGATGATCAAAGTATTTCTATTTCATACAAAATAACTGTCCGAGATTTATCAAAGCAACATAGTTGCTCACTAGTTGCCAGAGATATTGATAAAAACACAGTTGGCCAAGTTGAGGATGTAATGCCTGGGCAATCCCTGCTGCCGGGTGCAAACCTGCGCACAGTTGAAATAACCACCCGATTACCTGCGGTAAATGCAGGAATTGCCAGTTGCCAGTAACCTTTTCCAACTATGAATCAACCAACCCAAACCTGGCTAACCCAAGAAGCAGCAGATCGACTAGCTGCAGAGCTTGCCGATCTTGAGGGACCACTGCGTGCTGAAATAATTAAAAAGATTGAGACTGCGCGCGCTGAGGGAGATTTAAAAGAAAATGGTGGCTACCACGCAGCCCGAGAAGAACAAGGAAAAATTGAAGGACGTATCCGCCAACTTAAACACATGCTCGAGCATGCACACATTGGCACACCACCTGTTGGTGAATCAGGTGTGGTTGGGCTTGGCATGTTAGTAACAGTAGATATTGCAGGAGATGAAATTAAATTCCTACTTGGTTCAAGAGAAATTGCATCTGGTGATGTTGATGTTTATTCAGAGAAATCTCCATTAGGTGCTGCAGTTCTTGGCGCCAAAGTTGGCCAGACCGTTAATTACACCGCGCCAACTGGAAAGCAAATTCAGGTTGCAGTATTAGAAGCACAACCTTATAGCTAATTATTTTTTAGAGGCGTTGTTGTATTTACGAACGCTTAACGGAACAAAAACTGCCATAATTAAAATCATATAAATTATTGACATTAACAATGGGTTCTCACTTGGAAATGATCCAGCGGTTGCACCAAATTCATTCTTAAGGCCAAATAACTCACGGCAACCAGCCACCATGGTTGAAACTGGATTCCATTCAGCAAAGTACTGCAAAGCTTTTGGCATTCCTGTGGTTGGAGCAAAAGCATTTGATAAAAATGTCAGAGGAAATACTGCAATAAAGGTGACGTTCTGAGCCACTCTTTCTTCCCGAACTGACAGGCCAATCAAAACTCCGATCCAAGACATGGCAAATCCAAATACAAATAAAAATACGAAACCAAGAAATATTTTAAGTGCGCCCGAGGTTGGTCGCCATCCAACTAAAAATCCAGTTATTCCCATAACAACTAGAACAACAATATTTAAAACACCATCTCCTAAAGTTCTGCCAAAGACAACTGCAGATCTAGAAATTGGTAATGATCTAAATCGATCAATTAAGCCCTTTTGCATATCAGCAGATAGCCCAACTGCAGTTGCAGCTAATGTGAAGGCAACGGTTTGGACAAAGATTCCAGGCATAAGAAGTTGCACATATCCACCAGGCTGGCCAGTATCAATTGAGCCACCAAAAACAAATCGGAACAACAAAACAAACATAACTGGCTGAATGGTTGAAAAGATCAGTACTTCAGGTACTCGCGCAAGCTGAAGCAGCTGGCGCTTGGTGATAATTAAGGCATCAGAAATTGCATTCATCATTTCTTACCCTTCTTTCGACCACTTGTCGCATCTGAAACTTCAGCAATCTTTTCTTCGGCCACATGGCCAGTCAATGATAAAAACACATCATCTAGTGATGGACGTTTTAATCCAATATCAAGTGGGTGAATTCCTGCCTCATCCAACATCTTTGCCGCTTCAATCAATGCTTTACTACCAGTTGTTACTGGGGCTGATATTTGTCGAAGGCCTTCATCAACATTTACAGCAGTACCACTAACCTTTGCCACAATTTCTTTGGTGGCAGCAACATTTGCATTCTCAACTACTATTTCAAGTCGCTCGCCGCCAACCTGCTTCTTTAATGAATCTGAAGTTCCGCGGGCAATAACCTTTCCATGATCAATTACTGCAATTTCATCTGCTAAATGATCTGCCTCTTCTAGATACTGAGTTGTTAAAAGCAAAGTAACTCCGCCTTTAACTAGATCATCAATTACACCCCACATATCCTGGCGACCTCTTGGATCCAAACCAGTTGTTGGCTCATCTAAAAATAAAACCTTTGGTCTAATAATGAGTGAGGCGGCTAAATCTAATCGGCGACGCATTCCACCTGAGTAGGTTCTAATTGGTCGCTTTGCTGCATCAGATAAAGAGAATTGTTCAAGTAATTCAATTGCGCGCTCTCGCGCCGCCTTTGCACTTAAATGATAAAGCCGGCCAAACATAATTAAGTTATCCCAGCCAGTTAAAGTTTCATCAACAGCTGCGTATTGACCTGATAAACCAATTATTTTTCTTACCTCATCTGGATGTTTCAAAACATCAATACCAGCAACAGATGCATGACCTGAATCAGGTGAAAGTAATGTAGCTAATATTCTTACAGTGGTTGTTTTACCAGCACCATTTGGGCCGAGCACGCCAAGTACTGTTCCCTCTTCCACATCAAGATTTAATCCATCAAGTGCTCGAACGGTGCCTTTGTTGTAGGTCTTAACTAAATTTTCTGCGATAACTGCCTTCATATGTAAATACTAACAAATAAAGGGAGTAAACTATTCCCCTTAGGCGCAATTCAGCGAAATTTAAATAAACTCAACTAAAAAGGTGGATACCTAAAGATGGCTATGGATAAAGATAAGTCAAAAGTAAATAAAACTGGTACTGAACAGAGTGGCCCACTTAGCCATAAAGAAATTATGATCGTTCTAAGCGGATTGATGACCGGAATGCTGCTCGCAGCTCTGGATCAGACTATTGTTTCAACCGCACTAAAAAATATTGTTGAAGATTTCAATGGTTTAAATCATTACACCTGGGTTGTTACCGCATACTTATTAACTTCAACCGCCTCAACACCTTTATACGGAAAAATCTCAGATCTTTATGGCAGACGCCCAGTATTTCAATTTGCAATCATTACTTTTCTAATTGGATCATTCTTAGCAGGTGCATCCCAAAATATGACGCAGTTAATTTTCACTAGAGCGCTACAAGGTTTAGGTGCTGGTGGATTAATGGCGCTTACATTTGTAATTATTGGCGACATTGTTTCTCCAAGAGAGCGTGGAAAGTATCAAGGATACTTTGGTGCTGTTTGGGGACTTTCATCAGTTGCTGGTCCATTACTTGGTGGATTTTTCTCAGATCATGCAACAATTTTAGGCATCACCGGCTGGCGATGGATTTTCTACATAAATCTGCCATTTGGTATTTTGGCTTTGATTATTACTTCAGCTGTTCTGCACATTCCTAAAGTTAAGCGTGAACATAAGATTGATTACTTTGGTGCATTATTACTTGTGCTTGCAGTAAGCGCAGTGTTGTTGGCTGTTTCTGTATATGGTCCAGAAGATGGTTGGACAGATTCAAAAACACTTTCTGTTATTGGATCCGGCTTGTTCTTAACTCTAGCCTTCTTGTGGCAGGAAAAGAGAGCTGTTGAACCAATTCTGCCACTTAGATTATTTAAGAATCAAACCTTCTCACTTACATCTGCACTTGGATTCATTATTGGTGCCGGAATGTTTGGTGCAATTGTTATGTTGCCACTTTACTTACAGGTTGTTAAAGGAAACTCAGCTACTGAGGCTGGCTTAAAACTAATTCCATTAATGATAGGAATTGTATCTATGTCCATCTTTAGTGGAAAAAAGATCTCTGCTACTGGTAAATACAAGATATTTCCAATTTTAGGAACCGCAATAATGACTATTGGACTTATATTGATGTCTACTCTTAATGAGAATACATCTTTTGCAATCCTTTCAGTATATGCAATTTTGGTTGGTGCAGGACTTGGTTTATCTATGCAAACCATTGTTATCGCACTCCAAAATGCTGTTGATTTCCAAGACATGGGAATTGCAACTTCATCCAATACATTCTTCAGATCACTAGGTGGTGCTTTCGGTACTGCAATTTTTGGAACAATTCTGAGCAATCGAATTGCCTATTATTTGCAAGATAATTTTGTAAAATTGCAAAGTACTGATCCAGCGTCACTAGCAGATTTTGATTCATCAAAACTTGAAGTGATTACTACTAATACATCAATCATTTCAACTCTTCCGCCAGTAATTAGAGATACTGTTCTGCACAGTTTTGCTCAAACTTTCCATGTTGTATTTCTGGCTGCAGCTCCAGTCACATTCTTTGGATTTATCCTGGCATTTTTCCTTAAAGAAAAACCACTTCAAAGTAGTTCAGCGCATCATGCAGCTCGAACTGAAGCAGCTGGTGAGGCGGTAGGGTAAATAAAAACAATAAGTATTGGTAAGAATCCTTTCGCGCAATTACCGCGAGAGGTTTCTATCCTTTCCTCTGTTGCTTTTTTTGTTGCAGTTGGATTTGGTCTGATAATTCCTGCCATTCCAATTTTTGCTTCATCTTTTGGTGTTAGTAAAACTGCTATTGGTTTGATCATTTCGAGTTTTGCAATAATGCGCTTTTCTTCGGGATTAATCTCTGGAAGATTGGTGGATCGATTTGGTGAGCGGGCAGTTCTAGGTTTTGGGCTTTTCATGGTCTCCTTTTTCACGCTGTTAACCGCCTTATCGCAAAGTTATGGGCAGCTTCTTACCTTTAGATCTCTCGGTGGCCTAGGTTCTTCAATGTTCTCTGTCTCGGCGGGATCATTACTTATGAGATCAGTCAGTGATGATGTTAGAGGCCGGGCACAATCACTTTATAACGGTGGCTTCCTACTTGGCGGAATTACTGGCCCAGCATTTGGCGGTATTTTGTCTGCAATATCTTTGCGAGCACCATTTTTTGTTTACTCTTCAACTTTAGCTATCGCTGGAACTATTGCCTTAGTGTTTTTAAGCGAAAAACGATTGGGCAAAAAAGTTGATGCACCTATAAGTGAGGTTGGCCAAACTACCTTGGCGCAAGCATTCCGATTAAGGCCATACCAAATAGCTTTAATGTTAGCTTTTATTAACAACTGGATTTTATTTGGATTGAGATCCTCAATCCTTCCTTTATTTGTTACTGAAAAATTAAACTCAACCGCAGCAATTGCAGGCCTTGGATTAACTATTGGCGCATTAGTCCAAGGAGCCTTTATGTTAAAGGCGGGTAAATACTCTGATCAGAATGGCCGAAAAGCCGCATTGTTATTTGGCAGTGCATTTGTTTTATTTGGCATATTAATGCTGGCCTTTACAACTAATGCGATGTTTTACTTTATATCAATGGCGCTATTTGGCTTAGGTGGTGCTTATGTTACCACAGCACCTGGCAGCGTTGTTGGGGACATTATTCGTGGGCGAGGCGGTCAAGTTATTGCTGCTTGGCAAATGGCAGGAGATGCCGGAATGATTTTTGGGCCGGTAATAGTTGGATTGCTTACGGATAATTTTAGCTATCGGGTGGCTTTTTTGTTTTCAGCAGGAATTTGGGTAATCGCAATTATTCTTTCAGCACTTCTGCCTGAGACTAGGTTGTCTCATTTAAAGGATGATTTAATTCCAGACAAAAATAAACAGGAGCTGTGATTTCTCACAGCCCCTGTTGGGTAATTGTTTAGTTAGCGGTCGTTACGTAGTATAGAAATAAGACGTAGTACCTCTAGGTATAGCCAAACAACTGTGACCATCAAGCCAAAAGCTGCTCGCCAAGATTCCTTCTCTGGAACGCCGGCGGTTACACCTTTTTCAATTTGATCAAAATCAAGTACTAGGAACAAGCTTGCTAGTGCAACGCCTGCAACTGCAAGTAGTAATCCAAGACCTGAAAC
>CALPKA020000009.1 GCA_943324025.2 Bifidobacterium breve
CTTGAAGACGGCGTGGCTTTTGCTGGAGTATCGAAGTTCCCAGCAAGAATTAAATGTGCCCTTTTAGGTTGGATGGCTTTCAAAGATGCAACAACTCAAGTGATGGCATAGAATTATCATATGAGCGCATCCATAGATGACATTACCGAAGCGATGAAGGATGTAATTGATCCAGAGCTGGGTATTAATGTGATTGACCTTGGTTTGGTTTATGACATGCGTTTAGACGAAAATAACATTGCAACTCTTGATATGACATTAACTTCTGCCGCTTGCCCTCTGCAGGATGTGATTGAAGATCAAACCCGGCAAGTATTGGCTGACATAACTAGTGATGTAAAAATCAATTGGGTATGGCTACCACCTTGGGGCCCAAATAAAATTTCAGACGATGGTAGAGAGCAACTACGCTCGATTGGGTTCACTGTTTAGTATTTTTGCCATCATTGGCTAAGGTGTTCTCGTGTCGATGCATTCAACCTGGATGTCATTTAGGTCCTTAACTCAAGATTCTTCAGTTAAAAATCAAAAATTAAAGCCAGGAACATTAAAACGAATAGCCAGATTTGCGATCCCATATAAAATTTCACTTTCCCTATTTTTAGTCACTGTTGTAATTGATGCTTTTTTGATCGTGGCCACACCGTTATTGCTCAGAAAATTAATTGATGACGGAGTTATTCCGAAGGATTCAGCGCTTGTCACTAAGTTGGCTGTAGCAGTAGGAATAATCGCGATACTGGATGCACTTTTTAGCATGATCGGTAGATGGTTTTCAGCTCGAATCGGTGAAGGATTGATATATGATCTTCGCAGATTGATTTTTGAACATGTACAAAAGCAATCAATTGCATTTTTCACGCGTACCCAAACCGGCGCCCTTATTTCTAGATTGAACTCTGATGTCATAGGTGCGCAGCAAGCCTTTACCTCAACTCTTTCTGGAGTGATAAGTAATCTGCTTAGTTTGATTCTTGTGGCTGCCACCATGCTCACACTCTCTTGGCAGATAACTTTGATTTCTCTGACTCTTTTGCCAGTTTTCTTGATTCCGACCAAATGGGTAGGTCGAAAGTTGCAGAGCTATACGCGGCAATCTTTTGATATAAACGCGTCAATGTCTTCAACGATGACAGAAAGATTTAATGTTTCAGGAGCTTTATTAGTGTCCTTATATGGCAATTCTCGAAAGGAGAAAGAGGAGTTTTCTGCGAAAGCCCGAAAGGTAGCTGATATGGGGATATCTATTGCAATGCTCAACCGAGTTTTCTTCATAGCTCTAACTTCAATAGCTGCAGTTGCAACTGCAGTTGCTTATGGATTTGGTGGACACCTTGCAATAAATGGTGAAATTACTGTCGGTACATTGCTTGCCATTACAGCCTTGTTGGCTCGATTGTATGGACCGCTGACCGCACTATCTAATGTTCGGGTAGATGTAATGAGCGCTTTAGTTTCTTTTGAGAGAGTTTTTGAGGTTTTAGATCTTCAACCAATGGTGGTCGATCAAGCAGGTGCGATAGAACTAGCAACTGGCAAACCCAGCGTTGCATTTGAGAATGTATCTTTCACCTATCCCAAAGCAGATCAAATCTCACTTGCCTCGCTTGAGATGGTTGCAAAACCAGAGGTTTCAATCTCTGGACCTACTTTGCAAAACATTTCATTCGAAGCGAATTCTGGAACTTTAACTGGCATCGTTGGACCATCGGGTGCGGGTAAAAGCACAATCAGTAGCCTTATTCCTAGACTTTACGATGTGACGCAAGGCAGTATCAAAATTGATGGAAAGGATATTCGTCAGTACAGCATTAAATCATTACGCGGCAGTATTGGTGTTGTCACGCAAGATTCGCATATGTTTCACGATTCAATACTGAATAATCTTCTTTATGCCAATCCAGAGGCTTCATTGACCGAGATTGAATCTGCTTGTGAATCGGCGCGAATCTGGAGTTTTATAAAATCGTTACCAAATGGTTTAGATACTGTTGTGGGGGAGCGAGGTCATCGATTATCAGGTGGTGAGAAACAAAGGTTGGCGATCGCTCGGCTTTTGCTTAAACAACCGAGTTTGGTGATACTTGATGAAGCAACTGCACATTTAGATTCAGAAAATGAGGCTTTAGTTCAGGCTGCACTAAAAGAGGCTTTGACTGGTAGGACAAGTATTGTGATTGCCCATAGATTGTCCACGATTATTCACGCTGATCAGATTTTAGTCATTGATAAAGGCGAAATTATTGAACGGGGAACCCATGAAGAGTTAGTTGCTAAGGGTGGAATGTATTTTGATCTATATGAACGGCAGAATCTTCAATCTGATTTAATTTAATCGTTTTCTTTTTGGTGTAAAAACAGCATCCTTTTTAATAGTTTCTCGTCCTGCATTAGCCGCAATTACTGCGATGTATGGAAGCGTCACAGCTCCAGTGAGTGCAATCCATCGATATGGACTTGGTAGTACAACCGTTAATATAAAACAGGCGGTTCTGATCATCATTGAGATGAAATATCTTCTCTGTCTAGCGGATTGGTCCAGGCTTAGACTGGATTGGGCAGTTGTAATTGACTGAGTAATTACTTTGCTCTTCTTCATGGGTTAATGCTAGTTGTATAGATTAATAACCACCAGTAAAACAACAAGGTGGCCCACGATGTGTGAGCCACCTCATTAGTCTTTTTGGGGTTAGTTTGTTGTTCCTCTTGCTTTGGCAATTCTGCTAAGAATTTGATATCCCAACACGGCCATAACAGTTGCATTGATAATTCCACTAAATGTGTAATCACCACTTGCCCATGCAATATCTGAGATACCGATGATCAGTGATGATGCAGCAATATAAAGATTTACAGGATTAGCAAATGACACTTTTCCATCTATCCAAATTCTTGCACCCAATACGCCAATCATTCCAAACAAAGCAACTGTTACTCCGCCTTTTACTCCAGCTGGAGTAGCAGAAAGCACAGCTCCAAATTTTGGAGATAGAGCAAGAACGATTGCGCCAACACCGGCAAAAATATAAGCAAGAGTTGAATAAACTCGGCTTGCTGCCATCACACCAATATTTTCAGCATAAGTGGTTGTGCCTGAACCGCCGCCTAAACCAGCAAGTGTTGTTGCTGCTCCATCTGCGATCAATGCATTACCAATCTGATCATCAAGATTTTTACCAGTCATAGCTGCAACAGCTTTAACGTGTCCAACATTTTCGGCTATCAATACAAGAACTACTGGTAAGAACAAGAGCATTGCACTGCTGTCAAAAGTAGGTGATGTAAATGATGGCATCGCTACCCATTTAGCGGCTTCAACTCCTGCGAAGTCAACATCGCCCATTAAAGCTGCAATTACATAGCCAATTACTAATCCTGCAAAAATGCTAATTCTTCCTAAAAATCCTCGGAAGAAGGCAGATATTAATCCAATGGAAAGCAATGTAATCAATCCAAGACGTTGATCGGCATTGAAATCATTCTTTGCTGCACCAGCTAAATTAAGTCCGATAACCATAACGATTGTTCCAGTTACTACTGGAGGTAAAAGCATGTCGATCCAAGCTGTACCAGCAGCTTTGGCTATGAAACCAACGACTGCTAATAGAACTCCGGCGGCAACAATTCCACCAAGGGCAGCAGGAATTCCACCTGAAGTTTTAGCAGCAGCAACTGGTGCTAAAAATGCAAATGAAGACCCCAAATAACTTGGTAATTTGTTTTGGGTAATTACAATAAAAAGAAGTGTTCCTACACCTGAGAAGAAAAGGGTTGTGGTTGGTGAAAAACCAGTAATGATTGGTACTAGGAAGGTTGCGCCAAACATTGCGGCAATATGCTGAATTCCCATTCCAAATGTTCGTGGCCAAGACAATCTTTCATCAATTGATACAACCTCACCTGGTTGAATCTGTTTTCCATTTCCATGAAGCTTCCAACTAAGCATCGATGCTCCTTATCTGTTACACCAAACTCAGGGTTGAGTTCGGTGGGGTACAGGCCCAAAGGGGGTGGGTGTTAAATAAAAAGAATAGATTGAAGGCTGAGAAATACCTGTAGGTAGTAGTTGATTTTGGGGTTATTTTCGGTTTAACCCCTGGGCTACGCTCAATTTCCTCACCGCTCTATGCTCAGGTAGGATTACTTCATCAAGTGGATGCATTCGCTCCCACCTACTTCGCCTCGGCGAACTGGTTGCTTCTTTAGAAGCGCGGCTGTTTTTCGCTTGTGCAATGCCTTAACAATCTAGCGAAACAGCAAGGAGCAGTTATCAGCACAGAACCACGAATCAATGATCGAATTCGCGTTCCTGAAGTTCGGTTGATTGGCTATGACGGTGAACAGTTAGGCGTAACGGCAATAGACAAAGCGCTGAAACTTTCAGAAGAGATCGGTTTAGATCTCGTTGAAATCTCGCCAGATGCAAATCCACCGGTCTGCAAAATTATGGATTTCGGCAAGTATAAATACGAAATCGCACAAAAAGCCAGGGAAGCAAGACAAAATCAAACTCACATTGTTGTGAAGGAGATGCGACTTCGACCAAATATCGAACCACATGATTACGAAACGAAGCGGAATCATATTGAGCGATTTTTGACTGGTGGCGACAAAGTGAAGGTAACTATTCAGTTTCGTGGTCGAGAGCAATCTCGTCCGGAGATTGGTTATCGATTATTGCAAAAGCTTGCAGAAGAGTTGATCGAAGTTTCTATAGTTGAGTTTGCGCCAAAGCAAGAGGGTCGCAATATGACTATGGTGCTTGGACCAGCTAAGAAGCCAGGTTCAGCCAAGAAGGCAGCGCCTAAAGCAGCGGTGGAGCAAAAATAATATTTCGTAGTAATTCAACAGGAGGTAAGTAAATGCCAAAGATGAAAACCCACAGTGGGGCGAAGAAACGTTTTCGCGTCACAGGTTCTGGAAAGATCATGCACGAGCGTGCTGGTAAACGCCACTTGCTTGAACGCAAGTCATCAAGATTAACCCGTCGCCTATCTGGTGATGTGGCAGCTAAAGCGCCTAACGCCTTTGCGGCAAAGCGCATGCTCGGTTTGAAGTAAGGGGAGAGAACAATGGCTAGAGTAAAACGTGGTGTGCATGCGGCGAAAAAGCGTCGTACAACTTTAGAGCGAGCTGCTGGTTATCGCGGTCAACGCTCACGTCTGTTCTCCAAAGCTAAGGAACAGGTAACTCACTCACTTGTTTATGCTTTCAATGATCGTAAGGATAAAAAAGGTGACTTTCGTCGTCTTTGGATCCAACGTATCAATGCAGCAGCTCGTGCAAATGGCATGACTTACAACCGTCTAATTCAAGGGTTGAAGGCTGCCGGAATTGAAGTAGACCGACGAGTACTGTCTGAGTTGGCTACCAATGATCCTGCGGCTTTCGCAAAATTAGTTGAGATTGCACGCAAGAATGTTGTAACAGCTTAAACATCTTCTAACCAATAAATTAGAGATGGAAAATATTTCGAGCCTTAATTCGCCTCATATCGAGCGGGTTAAGGCTCTTATTGGTCCTAGGGGAAAGAAAAATCGCGAACTTGAAAACACCTTTGTGGTTGAAGGTTTGCAAGCAGTAAGAGAAGCATTAACTCCGAAGATAAAAGAAGGTTTAGCTGTAAAAAAAGTTTATGTGACATCAAATGGTTTTTCAAAACTTCAGTCTGAGACTGAATCAGATGTACTGAACGGGTATGAAGTTATTGAAGTTTCAGACCAAGTAATGAACGCTATGGCTGATTCTCAATCTCCACAAGGAATTCTTGCCTTGTGTTCAACCAAATCCTTGAAACTATCCGATCTCTGGGCAAGTAAGCCAGTCAAAGTTGCATTCTTTTGGCAGATTCAAGATCCAGGAAATGCTGGCACAGTTATCAGAAGTGCAGATGCTGCAGGTTTTGACGCTGTGGTTTTCTCAACTGAAAGTGTGGATGTATTCAATCCCAAGACTGTGAGAGCAACCGTCGGATCCCTTTGGCACATCCCGGTAATAAGCGATGTTGATTTGAATGAATTCCTGGAGAAAGCCAAAGAACATACTCTTGAGATTTACGCTTTAGCTGGAAATGGGAAGGAATCTTTCGATACAAATTTCATAAATACCAATGGCAAAAAACCTGCAGTTTGGATATTTGGAAATGAAGCAAGGGGATTGCCGGAGTTGGATATGAAGATTAAAACAGTAGCTATCCCGATGAAAGGTCATGCTGAATCTTTAAATGTGGCAAGTGCTGCGGCAATTGTCCTGCATTCCATAGGCCAAGCCTTATAGACTCATCTCATTATGTCGTTAGACCAAAATCAGATTGCCCAGGATTTGGCCCAAGCCATAGCTTCAATAAATGCTGCAAAGGATCTTGAAGCCCTTAAACAAGTCAAAATCGATTACGTTGGTGACAAATCGCCACTTGCAAAAGCTAACCAAGCTCTAGCAACAGTTGATAAATCTCTGCGAGCTGAGTTTGGAAAAATAATCGGTTCAGCCAAAGCAGAGTTAAACGAGGTGTTTGAAAAGCGGCTTAAGGAGTTATCTAGCCAACGAGATTCGCAGGTATTGCTTACAGAAAGAGTGGATGTCACCTTACCGGTGCAAAAAACTCTTAAAGGTGGTTTACATCCCTTAACTATTCTTACAAATGAAATTAATGATCTTTTTATAGGCTTAGGTTATAAAGTTGCAGAAGGCCCAGAATTAGAATCTGAGTGGTTGAATTTTGATGCTTTGAATATTCCAGCAGATCATCCAGCGCGCACTATGCAAGATACATTCTTTATAGAGCCGCTCGAGGCTAAACTTGTTTTAAGAACTCACACCTCACCAGTTCAAATTAGAACCATGTTGGACCAATCACCGCCAATATATGTTATTTGCCCAGGAAAAACTTATCGAGCCGATGAATTAGATGCCACTCATACACCAGTCTTTCATCAAGTTGAAGGTTTAGTGATCGATGAGAATATAACTATGGCTGATCTAAAAGGAACATTAGATCATTTTGCGAAAACAATATTTGGTTCTGAAGTGAAAACAAGATTACGTCCTTCATTTTTTCCATTCACTGAACCGTCTGCTGAAGTTGATATCTTCTTTAATGGTCGCTGGATTGAATGGGGTGGCTGCGGGATGGTAAATGAAAAAGTTCTAGTTGCATGCGGCGTTGATACCAAGAAATACTCTGGTTTTGCTTTTGGTATGGGTTTAGAAAGAACTTTGATGGTCAAATATGGCATCACCGATATGCATGACATTGTTGAGGGAGATGTTCGTTTTTCTCAAAGCTTTGGAGTGGGCAGACAATGAAAGTTCCATTAAGTTGGTTGAAAGAATTTGTATCTTTACCTCCAAAGGTAACTGCAGAGCAAATTTCACAAGCTTTTGTAAAGGTGGGCTTTGAGGTTGAAGGTTTTGAAGAGCAAGGTAAGGATCTAAAAGGTCCAGTGATCGTCGGAAAAGTTGTTTCTATCGAGGAGCTTTCTGGGCACAAGAAACCAATCCGTTACGTGGGTTTAGATTTGGGAGAGAAGAAGACCAGATTTGTTATCTGCGGAGCAAGAAACTTTAAAGTTAATGATCTAGTTGTTGTTGCTGTTCCAGGTGCTGTGCTTCCTGGAGATTTCAAAATATCAGCCCGTGAGACTTACGGGAAAATAAGTGACGGCATGATCTGTTCCGCTAAAGAATTAGGCATAAGTGATGAACATGCCGGCATAATTGTTTTACCTAATGGGAAAATAGGTGCGGATGCGATTGCCCTACTTGAAATCAATGATGTGGTCTTTGATATCTCAATTAACCCTGATCGCGGCTATGCGATGTCGGTACGAGGTTTAGCCAGGGAATTATCAGGATCTCTTCGAACAAAATTCATCGATCCAGCAAAATTAGTTAAGCCCATAAAATCTAGTTCAAGTAAAAATACAAAAACGGTTGCGGTTAAAATCGAGGACAAATCTGCCGCCGACCAAATAGTTATAAGAACTCTTGATAATGTAGATGTAAAGAATTCGACACCATTATGGATGCAGCGAAGAATTGAAAAATGTGGAATGCGTTCAATCTCCCTTGCTGTGGATATTACAAATTATGTAATGCTTGAGTTAGGACAGCCGTTGCACGCATTTGATGCCGAATTCATTGTTGGCGGCTTGCGTGTTGTGCGCGCTGGAAAATTTAACAAATTAACAACTTTGGATAAAGTTGATCGTAAGTTAAACCCGGATGATTTAGTTATAGCCGATTCAAAAACTCCACTAGCTTTAGCAGGGACTATGGGTGGGCTTTCCTCTGAGATCTCTGGAACCACAAAGAGAGTTGCTTTAGAAGCTGCTCACTTTGATCCACTAAGTGTTGGGAGAAATTCCAGAACTCATAACTTATCCAGTGAAGCCTCTCGAAGAATCGAACGTAATACCGATCCTGCACTTGCTGAAATAGCTTCGGCTAGGGCGGCACAGCTTTTTATAGATCTTGCCAAAGCAAAATTGATCGGCACTTCACAGGTTTCAACACCAATAAAAGCTCGAAAACTAAAAGTGAAATTATCGCAAATATCAACCTTTATCGGTTATAAATATTCAATCAAACAAGCAAAGGATGCACTGAATTTAATCGGTTGCAAGGTTACGGGAAATGGTGATGTTTTAACCATTGAAGTTCCCTCATGGCGTCCAGATCTAAATACTTCAGCAGATGTCTCCGAGGAAATAGCACGCATACAGGGTTTTGAATTGATTCCATCAACCTTGCCAACCGGCAAGAAAGGTGCACAGTTGAACTATTTGCAACTTCGTAAACGTAATGTTGCAACATTGCTTGCAAACCAAGGATTTACTGAAGTTATCAATTACCCATTTGTGAATGAAGAAATGGTACAAACTCTGGGATTCACTGGGGATCGGGCTAAATCTTTTAAAATTGCCAATCCAATGTCCGAACAATTACCTTTGCTTCGCACACATTTATTGCCTGGTTTGTTGAGTACCCTTTCCAGGAATATCTCAAGAGGTGCAAAAGATGTAGCAATATTTGAAATTGGCACTGTGTTTCGAAATGTTTCATCACTCAAAAAAGTGGAGTTACCAGGCACATCCAAGCGGCCTTCGCCAAAGGCAATTGCAGAACTTTATGCGACAGTTCCTAAACAAATGCTGTTCGTTGGTGGAGTAGTGGCAGGACATTCAAGAATCAGTAGCTGGCAAGGTGCGGGTGAAAAGTTTGGTTGGGATGATGCGATCGCAAAAGCAATTGAAATCATAGAATCAACAGGTAATAGTTACGAAGGAATAAGAAGTGATCTGGCGCCATGGCATCCAGGTCGATGTGCCGAAATGAAAGTAAATGGAAAAGCTGTGGCTCACGCAGGTGAAATTCATCCTCGAGTGATTTCAGCGCTAAATTTGCCCGAGAGATCTTGTGCTTTTGCGGTAATACTCAGTGAATTACCTGCGGCAAGTAAGGTTTCAGCACCAGCAATTTTGAATATGCCTGCGGCTGTACAAGATGTTGCCCTCTTGATAGACAAAAAAATTCCATCGGTTGAATTAATGAATGCACTCAAAACAGGAGCTGGTCCCTTGTTGGAATCAATAGTGTTGTTTGATCGTTACGACCAAATTGATGCCGATAAGGTTTCACTTGCTTACACACTAACTTTCCGGGCATCTGATCGAACATTAACTGCCGATGAGGTAGCGATGTATCGTGATCAAGCAATTGCTAATGCAGTAAAAAATTTAGGAGCTATTCTTCGAGGTAATGTATAAATATGCATGATTTTGCATAAATATCCGATCGTAAGGTAGACTGTATTTATGAATACAGGTGTAATAGGGGCAAGTGGTTATGCAGGTGGGGAACTACTGCGATTGATCAGTGCCCATCCAAATTTTAAATTAACCTTTATTAGCGCGAACACTAACGCAGGGGAGTTAATAACCGCTGTCCACCCTCAGTTAATTAATTTTGGGACGCAGAGATTTTCGTCATTAGATATTGCAGAGATCAATAAATGCGAACTAGTTTTTTTGGCTTTGCCGCATGGTGAGTCAGGAAAGATTGTGAAAGATATCAAGCCCGGAATTAAAATCGTAGATTTAGGCGCAGATTTCAGGTTGAAATCGGAAGCTAAATGGGAACAGTATTACTCAGGAACGCATGCTGGTGTTTGGACTTATGGAATGCCAGAGTTGATGGATCA
>CALPKA020000010.1 GCA_943324025.2 Bifidobacterium breve
AACGAGGAGTTTAAAAAACGGCTTGCATTGATGTTTATGCCCGTACTTATTAACGTTCCGAACTCAATCACCTTACTATTACATCCAATTAAATCTCTTCGTGAGCCAGGCCTCTCTCTTGAATCTGCTGGACCTCTTTCAACAATACTTTTTAACCCAGGCGGACCAAGTGCGCCAGCAATTTATGTTTTGGCCCCATTTTTACTTTATATTTTGATTGGAATTTTCTCAAGAGATCAGAAAAATTCTGCAATTAGTGCATTACTTGTAATTTCTTTAGCTGCAACATTTAGCTCATTCTTTATCCAAGGAAACAACAGTCAAGCACAACGAATTTGGAGTGGACCATTAATTTTATTTGCTCAACTGTTGGCTTTGCTGCTGATTTTTGCAATAGCTGAGAGAATAATTCCACAATTGCGAGTAAGTAATTTTGGTTTCAGACATATTGCATCAGTATTTACAGCTTTAGTAACAATTGTCTCTATGGTAACAATTTCAATATGGGCAACCAGCGCTGGTGCAAACTCAGTATTAAGGGCCAATCAAGAACAGGTGATACCGCCATTCATAACTGATTTAGCTAGTACTGATGAGCGCCCAAAAACTTTGGTAATTCGTAAATCAGATGATCAATTACAGTACTTCGTAACACGTGGCGGAGATTTACAAATTGGCAATGCAGATGTGGCAAGCCAAACGCCGGAGCAATTCCATAAAGCAATTGTTGATTTAGTTAATGGCGTAGGTGGAAGTACAAGTCAGGTTTTAGGATTTTACGGAATTAAGTATGTCTATATGAAGAACCCAGCTGATGCAGGATTAACTAGAACTATTGATGGAATCGGTGGTTTCACTAGAAGTTCTGCAACTAAGGATGGAATTGTTTGGAAGGTAGATAAGTCGCATGCACGAGTCACATTCCAAAATAAACAAGGTCAATTCTTGTCAGTAAATTCAACAGATAAATCATCCAAAGCTTACGTCTCAGGTGCTGGGCTAATACTGTTGGCTGAAAAATATGACAAGGCTTGGCATTTAATGTTGAACGGAAAACCAGTTCCGTTGCAGGAACACCCATTTGGAATTCCGATTTTTGAAATTCAAGAGCAGGGTGAAATCTTGTTAACCCATGATGGCACAAACCGACGAGCTTGGATTTCCTTGCAGTTAATTGCGTTAATCAGCACAATTGTTTTGGCGCTTCCTGCTGGTCGCAGAAGAAGAGAAGTTCCACTTGAGGAACTACTATGAAAATTACCCATAAGGATTACCGAAATATTGGAGTAATACTTGTATTAACGCTTATGGCAGGGCTTTCATATAGCGCTCCAGAACGTGATCAACAAGTAAAACTGACAAGTTCATATCCAGCAACAGTGTGCCCTGCAATCGGAAACAATGTGTCATCAATCGCAGCACTAACTTCTTCGAAAATAGATAGAAGATTAATCGATGGTGTTAGCAAGCGGTTAAATCCGGGTAAAGGCAATGTAATTCCACTGAAGAGTAATGCACTTCTAGTAGAAGGCAATCCAGGAACCTCGTTAACATTTGCAAATAATGGCTGGAAGTCAGTTGTGCCATGTTCAGTAAGTAATGGCGAACAGTGGTTTGTTGGTGGTTCAGGTGGGTTAACCAGTAAATCATTTTTATATATAGTCAATAGTGGTTTTAGTGAGTCAGCTGTTGATTTAGAATTGTTCACATTAAATGGTCTAGTAGAGCCTAAAATTGTTACCATCCCTCAGAATTCCACTAAAAAGATATCAATTGACTCACTCGTACCAGGTGAAGAATCAATTGCCATAGCGGTTAAAACTAAATCTGGGCGCGTAAGTTCATATTTATTTGATGAACGGAAAAAAGGACTTAAATCACTTGGTGCAGATTTTGTCTCACCCGTGGGTCAAGCTCGTAAACAAGTAATCATTCCAGCAATCTCGGGCCTGCCTGGGAAGTTATCTTCAAATACAAATTCAGTATCACATACACTCAGATTGCTTGTGCCATCATCTATTGATGCCAATGTTGATATTTCAGTTAATTCAGATGATGGAAGATTTATACCAGTTGGGCTTTCTCAATTAAATGTTAAGAGTCAAAGAGTTTTAAACGTTCCTTTAACATTTGCACCAACTAATCAACCCTTTTCAGTAATTATTGATTCTGATCAACCTGTCTTGGCATCAGTCTTTTCCAATTTTTCATATGGTAAAAGCTCTGAAATAGCATGGGCAACTGGAGCTGATGAGCTGTCAAAATGGTCTGTGAATTTAACAGGCTCAAAACCAACATTAACCTTTGTTGGGGATCGAATTGATGTTCAAATAACTGCAACAGGTTCAAATGGCAAAAAATTTGAAAAGAAATTAACTGGCAGTAATTTCTTAGTTTGGCGAGCACCTGTTGGTTTAAATAAATTGGAAGTCCAGGCTAATCGCTCTGGAATCGGCGGGGGAGTTATCTTCTTACCTGAGAGTGGTGGTATCGGCTCAAGCTATATACCGATGAATAATGGTGCTAATTTAGAAACTGCTTCTGAGCCAGTCGCCGATGCACGCGTCATAAGTCGAGGCTAAATCCCAACTTTCTTGCCACAATCGTATTAACCTGTTGCTATGCGAAAATCGGCCAGCCGTAAGTGCTCAAGGGCAAGTTGCACTAGTGCTGCCATAAAAACACTCACTTATATTTATTCTGACTCAACTGCAGTGCTTGGGCCACTTTCAACATATGCCGAACCACACAATTACGATTTATGTGCAGCACACAGTGAGCGATTAACTGTTCCAGTTGGTTGGAGTGTGATTAAAGAAGAAATTGTTGACCAGAATATTGGACCTTCTGATGAGGATTTGATGGCAATTGCAAATGCAGTTCGAGAGGTAGCAAACTCGGATTTGGCAAGCAAAAATATGCCACCAGAGTTAGGTCGGCGCGGACACCTTCGTGTGCTGCCATCAAACTAGTAATTCACACTTACCCTTAATTCGCCAAAGACAAAAGAATTATGTTAGATAAAATCATTAAAGCTTACGACATTCGAGGCTTGGTCAAGAATGAGATAACTACTGATTTTTCCTTTGCACTCGGTGTCGCATTTGCAAAATTCCTTGAATTTGAAAGAGAACCGGCAACTATTGTTGTTGGTGAAGACATGCGAGAAACCTCTAGCCCACTAGCAGATGCATTCTCCGATGGCGCAACTAGTCAAGGAATGGATGTAATTCGGATAGGTCTAGCATCAACCGACATGCTCTATTTTGCATCCGGCAAGTTAAATCTTCCTGGAATTATGTTCACTGCAAGCCATAACCCGGCTAAATACAATGGAATGAAACTCTGTAAGAGTGGTGCTAAGCCAATCGGGCAAGAATCAGGTTTACTCAAGATTAAACACTTAATTCAAGAGGGTATTGCAATTTCCAATCGCCCAGTTGGAACGGTAAAGAAAATAGATTTATTGGAAGAGTATGTGAGTTATTTACTGGATAGATTCCCGAAGAAAACGTTTAATAAGCGTAAGTTAAAAGTGGTAATTGATGCCGGCAATGGAATGGCTGGGTATACCGCTCCATCTGTGATGAAAAAACTTAATGTTGACCTAGTTCCGATGTATTTTGAGCTAGACGGTGATTTTCCTAACCATGAAGCCAATCCGATAGAAGCCAAAAACTTAAAGGATTTACAGAAAAAAGTTAAAAAAGAAAAAGCAGATTTAGGTTTAGCCTTTGATGGTGATGCTGATCGATGTTTTCTTGTCGATGAGAATGGTGATCTAGTTAATCCATCCTCTCTTACAGCCCTTATTGCCGTTAGGGAATTAAAGAAAAATCCAGGTGCTTCTATTATTTATAATCTAATTTCTTCAAAGGCTGTGCCTGAAGTAATCATAGAAAATGGCGGAAAACCTGTTCGTAGCCGAGTTGGCCATTCATATATTAAAAGCTTGATGGCGCAATCCGGAGCAGTCTTTGGTGGTGAACACTCGGGACATTTTTATTTTGCAGATTTTTGGCGTGCTGACTCTGGAATGCTCGCAGCTTTATACGCCTTAGCTGAATTAATGGATACCGATAAATCACTTTCAGAAATTCTGGATTCCTTTGATCGGTATTTTTCAAGTGGTGAAATTAACACTCAAGTCAAAGATGCTAGTAAGTCAATTAAGTTGATTAGAAAAAAGTATGAAAAAGAGAATGAAATAGATGAGTTAGATGGGCTAACGGTGACTTCTGAAAAATGGTGGTTCAATCTTCGACCATCTAATACCGAACCACTGCTTCGCTTGAATGTTGAGGCAGATTCACCAAAACTAATGGCCGAGATTAGGGACACAGTACTATCCCTAATTTGAAGGTGATAATTTAATTAATACAGGGTATCTTTATCCTCTGTCCATCCATTAGTAACCCTAAATTTCATACCGAGTTAACAGGAGAGTAAATGAGCACCACTACTGCAATTAGAAGCGATATTGCTAATCCTGCCTTGGCAAGTGAAGGCAAAAAAAGAATTGAATGGGCGGGGCGCAATATGCCAGTGCTCGCGCAAATCAAAGATCGATTTGCTAAAGAAAAACCATTTACTGGAATTCGAATTGCTGCGTGCATGCATGTAACCACAGAAACTGCCAATTTAATGCTAGCTCTTAAAGCCGGTGGCGCTGATTTAGCTCTATGTGCTTCAAATCCACTTTCAACTCAGGACGATACTGCAGCAGCCCTTGTGCATGAGTATGGCATTTCAGTATTTGCACGAAATGCAGTTGATCGAGATGGGTATTACGGACACTTAAATGCCGCGCTAGATATCAAACCACAACTTGTATTTGATGATGGGTGCGATTTGGTAAATGTATTGCACACAACTCGAACTGAATTAATTGCAGGCGTTATGGCTGGTTGCGAAGAAACAACAACGGGAGTTATTAGATTAAGTCAGATGGCGAAAGATGGCGCCCTGAAATTTCCAATGATTGCAGTTAATGACACTGACACTAAGCATATGTTTGATAATCGCTATGGCACAGGACAATCGACATTTGATGCGATTTTTCGTGCTACAAACACTTTAGTTGCTGGAAAAATTGTGGTTGTCGCTGGATTTGGTTACTGCGGAAAGGGAGTTGCAGAAAGAGCCAAAGGCCTAGGCGCTGAAGTTATCGTTACAGAAATTGATCCAACTAAGGCACTGGATGCATTGATGCAAGGATTCCGAGTTATGCCGATGACGCAAGCTGCAGCCATCGGAGATTTATTCATTACCGTGACTGGAAACCGCGATGTATTACGCGATGAGCACTTTAAGATTATGAAGGACGGGGCAATTTTAGCTAACTCTGGACACTTTGATATCGAAATTGATGTTGCTTGGTTAGAAAAAAATGCAAAGCAAAAGAATTCCAAGATGCGCCATCAGACTGATGAATATGTAATGGCAGATGGTCGCCGGATACTTTTAATTGCCGAAGGAAGACTTGCTAACTTAGGTGCAGCTGAAGGCCATCCAGCATCAGTTATGGATATGTCTTTTTCAGATCAAGCATTAACTGCAGAGTGGCTACTTAAGTCAGGTAAGGAATTATCTGCTGGTTTGCACAATGTGCCAGTTGAAATTGATAAAAATGTTGCGCGTCTAAAGTTAGAGAGCATGGGTTCATCTCTAGATGTTTTGACTCCTGCTCAAGAACTTTACCTTAACTCTTGGGAACACGGTTCTTAAATGACTTTGGTCATGGTTGTTGATGACGACCAAGACTTAGCAGAGATGCTCAGCATAGTTTTAACTGGTGCGGGCATGAAAGTTGATTTAGTAAATCGTGGAGATTTAGTTATTGATAAATTTAATTCAAATCCACCAGATTTAGTGTTGCTTGATGTGATGCTACCTGGAATTGATGGAATTGAAGTTTGTAAAATAATTAGAGAACAATCAATGGTGCCAATCGTGATGCTAACAGCCAAAGGTGATACTCATGATGTTGTTATGGGTCTTGAAGCTGGTGCAGATGATTACATGGTTAAACCATTCAAACCTCAAGAGCTTGTCGCAAGAATTAATACAAGGTTAAGAAGAGTAACGAAGGTTGGAACTTTAACAATCTGTGATCTTGTTATTGATCAGATGGAACACAAAGTACTTAAGAATGGAAAGGAAATTGCGCTAACGAGGTTGGAGTTTGATCTTTTGGTAGCGCTTGCAAAAGAACCAGGAAGGGTATTTACCAGAGAAGCATTGTTGAATGAGGTCTGGGGATACCAGCACGCTGCAGATACCCGGTTAGTCAACGTGCATGTTCAAAGATTACGATCCAAAATTGAAACCGATGCTGATAATCCAGAGTATGTATTAACTGTAAGGGGTGTTGGATACAAAGCTGGGGCGGCTAAGATTTAGGGATGTTGCTAAGCAAATCCAAGATTAGGCAATCCCTAAGTCTTAAAGTTTTGCTAACAAGTATTGCATTTTCCATTTTGATCGCTGCAGTAATTGGAATTTCAGTAAGAGATCGCGTTGCATCAACAATCATTAATGAAAAAATCTCTATATCCAAAGTTGAAACAGAAAATGCGATCTATCTTGCTCAAAAACATTTTAAGATAGCTAAGTTTCAGGGTGACGTTGGGTTAAATAAGGCAGTTGAGGAATTCATTGCCTCAAGCAAAGAAGATGGTTCATTATCTGGTAGAGAAACAGTAATTTTACCAATTGCAACAAATAGCAAGGTTGGAAGTATTTACCAAACAGTTCCTTCACTGCTTGTGCTTGATTCAATTCCAAATAGTTTTAGAGAAAAAGTGCGAGCAGCAAATGAGGTGCTAGAAGAAAGAACCACCGTTAATTACTCAGATGGCGAGCAACTACCAGGTTTCATAATTGGTGGAAAATTAACCATTCCAAGAAATGGAAGCTATGAAATCTATTATTTATTTAATTTGACCGCCCAGTATGAGAGCATCGCAGTTGTTACTTGGACATTATTAGCTGCAGGCCTACTACTTGTAATTCTTATTGGCTTGAGTACTCAATTTGTGATCAGACAAGTGGTTTCTCCAGTTCAGCAAGCAGCTGCAGTTGCAGAAAAATTCACTCAAGGTGATCTAACAAGTCGCATGGCTGTTTCAAGTGAGGATGAGCTAGCAAGTCTTGGTAAATCATTTAATGAAATGGCTGTTTCTATTCAGCAACAAATTTTAAGATTAGAGAATTTATCTTTGCTACAACAACGATTCGTTTCCGACGTATCACATGAGTTACGCACCCCGCTAACTACATTAAGAATGGCCGCTGAAGTCATATATGAACAAAAAAACAGTTTTGACCCGAACATTGCAAGAAGTAGTGAGTTGTTAGTGAACCAAATTGATCGATTTGAACTATTGCTTTCAGACTTGCTAGAGGTAAGCAGATTTGATGCTGAAGCCGCGACCTTGGGAGTAACTGAAGTTGATATCGGTGATTTGGTGAAGAAGACTGTTGATTACTTGCACCCAAGTAAATCAAATCTGTTTGATATATCTACGCCTGAAAATCAGATATTCATTCAGGCCGACTCTCGAAGAGTTGAAAGAATCCTTCGAAATCTAATTTCTAACGCCATTGATCATGGCGAAGGTGGAAAAGTTAAAATTCAAATTAAAGATAGTGAAAATGAGGTTGCTATCGGAGTTAGGGATTATGGCTTGGGCTTTGAAGAATCTGATGCCCCATTCTTATTTGATCGGTTTTGGCGAGCAGATCCATCTAGAGCTCGAACTAGTGGTGGAACTGGGCTTGGACTATCAATTGCACTTGAGGATACAAAATTACATCAAGGTCAGTTATGGGCTTGGGGTCAACCTCAAAAGGGTGCTCACTTTGTGCTAACACTTCCTAAACAACATGGTAACTCAGTTCAGTCATTCCCGATTTCACTAGAACCAGAAGATTTGATTTCAACAGGTAATAAGTACTAATAAAAAGAAAGAGATAATCTGCTATAACTTTAAAATGCTAGGAGCAATGCACTCTCTTAAAAATTTGGTATTTTCTGATATTTGCATTGGCTGTGGTTCTCCAAACTCTAAGTTTTGTTTAAATTGCCAATCTAACTGGAATGGCCAAGTGAAGAAGAGCTTCATAGGTAATATTCCCTTATTTTTCAAAAGCGATTACAACAAAGAAGCTGCTTCTATAATTTTACTTGCTAAGGAAAATTTCAATACTCAGGCTATTAAAGTTCTTTCAAAAAGCATTGCTGACTCTATTATCTTTGCCTTAAAGGATCTATCTATTTCGCAATCTGTTTCAATTGTCACAGTACCCTCATCAAAATCATCAATTCGAAGAAGAGGTAGAGACCATATCGCTTATTTAGCAATTGAAGTTGTTAAGCAGATTAAGTGTCAAGGATTTGCTTGCGAGTATGTTCCTTTGCTTATAGTGAAGAAAAATATCAAAGATCAAAGCAAATTAAATGGCAGGCAACGTATTGAAAATACAAAGGGAAAATTTGGATTGAGAGGCTGTGAGTTTCCTCAGGATGCGATTTTCTTGATAGATGATCTAGTCACTACGGGATCATCGATGAGCGAGGCGATTAGAGCCCTTTCTGAAGCGAAAATGAGGATTTCTGGCTTGGTTTCTGCGTGTGCAGTGGGGCGCAATTCTCTAATACCATTGGGTACTACGAATTTTTGAAATTAAATTAGAGATTACCGGAGGATCCTTGTGGCTTTGTTAGACAAGATTTTGCGTGCCGGTGAAGGCAAGGCTGTTAAGCAGCTGGCAAAAATTGCTCAAGAGGTAAACAAATTTGAGTCTCAAATTTCAGCACTTGACGATGATGGATTACGTAATAAAACCTCTGAGTTCAAGCAACGTCTTGAAAAGAGCGAAACCTTAGATTCAATTTTGCCTGAGGCATTTGCAGTTGTGCGCGAAGCAGCCAAAAGAACTTTAGGTCAGCGACATTATGATGTTCAGTTAATGGGTGGTGCAGCATTGCATCGCGGCAATATTGCCGAAATGAGAACTGGTGAAGGAAAAACTTTAGTTTCAACTCTTCCTGCTTATTTAAACGCGTTGAGTGGTAAGGGTGTTCATATAGTTACAGTTAATGATTACTTAGCTGAACGTGACAGTGAATGGATGGGCCGAGTTCATAGATTCCTTGGATTAAAAGTGGGCGTTATTTTGGCAAGCATGTCACCAGCCGAACGTCGCGAAGCATATGCAGCAGATATAACTTATGGAACTAACAATGAATTTGGCTTTGATTATCTTAGAGATAACATGGCTTGGAGCCTTGCTGACTGCGTTCAACGCGAGCATAACTTTGCAATTGTGGATGAAGTAGATTCCATTTTGATTGATGAAGCAAGAACTCCTCTGATAATTTCTGGCCCAGCAGATAAACCAACCAAATGGTATGTAGAGTTTGCTAATTTAGTTGGAAAACTTACTCTTGATAAACATTACGAGATTGATGTTAAGAAACGAACAGTTGGTATTTTAGAAGAAGGTGTATCTCGAGTTGAAGAAGCCCTTGGAATTGAAAATCTATATGAAGCTGCAAATACCCCAATGATCGGCTATCTAAATAATGCGATTCGGGCAAAAGAATTGTTTAAACGAGATAAAGATTATGTGGTTATGAATGGTGAGCTTTTAATTGTTGATGAACACACAGGCCGAATGCTTGCAGGTCGTCGTTACAGTGAAGGCCTTCATCAGGCATTAGAGGCAAAAGAGCGTATTGAAATTCAAGATGAAAATCAGACTTTAGCCACAATTACCCTACAAAATTACTTCCGTTTGTATAAAAAACTAAGCGGTATGACTGGTACGGCAATGACTGAAGCATCAGAGTTTATGCAGATCTATAAGCTTGGTGTAACGCCAATTCCTACGAATAAGAGTATGCAGAGAATTGATCAATCAGATTTAATTTATAAATCTGAAGAGGGTAAGTTCATTGCAGTTGCCAATGACA
>CALPKA020000011.1 GCA_943324025.2 Bifidobacterium breve
AGCCGAGACTATTAATCGCAGAGCTACCAAAGAAGCCAAGTGATAAACAGCCCCATAATCCACCAACTAAGTGAACACCCACTACATCTAAGGAGTCATCAAAGTTAAATAGATACTTTAAGCCAACCGCCAGTGCGCATAAAATTCCAGCAATTAAACCAATCATCACTGCTGCCCATGGTGCTACAAATGCACATGCTGGTGTAATTGCAACTAATCCCGCCACTGCTCCAGATGCCACACCTAATGAGGTTGGATGCCCATCACGAATCTTTTCAACTAGTAACCAACCCAGCGCGGCTGCTGCGGTTGCAACTTGGGTATTAAGTAGTGCTAACGCTGCTGTGCCATTGGCACCAAGGGCTGAGCCAGCATTAAAGCCAAACCAACCAAACCAGAGTAAACCAGCACCAATTAAAACCAATGGTAAAGAGTGTGGGCGCATAGATTCTCGGCG
The DNA here is from genome assembly GCA_943324025.2 of Bifidobacterium breve. Classification (GTDB taxonomy): domain Bacteria; phylum Actinomycetota; class Actinomycetes; order Nanopelagicales; family Nanopelagicaceae; genus Nanopelagicus. The sequence goes on from CALPKA020000011.1 coordinate 458, forward strand.
CCAACCAACTCTGCGACCTAAAATAATTGCCATAGCTAAACCAGCTGCGCCAGCATTAATGTGAACTGCAGTTCCGCCTGCAAAATCTTGCACGCCTCTTGCTGCTAAGAAGCCTGCTCCAGTTACGGTATCGCCAACCTTGTTACCAAAGGCAAAAACCCAGTGTGCTACTGGGAAATAAACCACTGTTACCCAGATTGTTACGAAAACCGCCCATGCAGTGAACTTGGTTCGATCAGCAATCGCACCTGAAATTAATGCAGGAGTAATAATGGCAAACATCAATTGAAATGCTGCAAATGCTAATAATGGAATTGGGTAATCTCCACCATTATTAGTTAACTCATTTACTGCACTTCCTAATCCAGATAATGAAAACTCGCCATACCATTGTGAGTTTGCTTCATATCCAAAAGCGAGTTTGAAGCCGTAGATAACCCAGAGCACACTTACTATTCCGATAGTTACCATCGACATTAACATCATGTTCAAAACACTCTTAGCGCGAACCATTCCGCCATAAAAAAGTGCCAAACCTGGTGTCATTAAAAGTACTAATGCTGTACTAGCTAATACCCACGCGGTATCGCCAGTGTTTAAAACCATTTCTGTCATATGTTCTCCAGTAGTCAGTATCTGCTGCTCGCAGAATTGAAAAAATTGGGAAACCTCGCCTTTGAGATAGGAAAACTATCTATTGCTTGAGTTAAATCAGGGGGCTTTTCAAGTTTCTATTGGGTGACAGAACTGCCCCAATTGTTAAAAGTATGTTACTTACTCCAGCAGGCCTTCAATAAAGCGCTCAGCATCAAAGGGTGCCAGATCTGAAATCTGCTCCCCAGAGCCAATGTATTTGATTGGTAAACCAAACTCCTTTTCAACCGCCATTCCGACTCCACCCTTGGCACTTCCATCTAATTTTGTAATTATCAAACCAGTGACTCCAACTGCTTCTATAAATACTCGGGCCTGATTCATTCCATTTTGTCCTGTAGTCGCATCTATCACCAACAAAACTTCATCAACAGGCGATAACTTCTCAATAACTCGAAGTACCTTGCCTAACTCCTGCATTAAATTTTCTTTAGTGTGTAGGCGACCGGCGGTATCTACAACCAAATAATCAATCTGATCTTCCTTTGCCTTTGTAATTGCAGAAAATGCTACAGATGCTGGATCTGCGTTACTTTCACCATGGACCACCTCAACACCGATTCGATCTGCCCAAGTTTGAAGCTGTTCCACCGCAGCAGCACGAAAAGTATCTGCTGCAGCCAACAAGATAGTTTTTTTCTCACTCTTAAGCTGGTACGCCAACTTAGCTGTTGAGGTAGTTTTTCCAGTCCCATTTACACCAACGACCAATATTGTATTTGTTCGTCCTGGCGTGAATTTAATGCTTCGATCATCTTTGCTAAGCCATTTTTTAACCTCAGCCATTATTGCCTCTTTAGCATCTTCAGGCTTGGTGGTTTTAGCCATTGTAATCAATTCATCAGTTAACTTAACTCCAAGATCAGATTCAATTAGGCTGCCTCGAATCTCTTCCCATTCATTATCTGAGACTGAACCAGATTTTATTGCATTAAATAAACGCTTAAACAAACTCATTTATATCTTAAGAAACTGCATCAACTTCGCGAATACGTTGAGAAATAACTTCACTGACGCCATCGCCTCTCATGGTAACGCCATACAAAGCATCGGCAATTTCCATAGTTCTCTTTTGGTGAGTAATAATGATTAATTGTGATTTTTCGCGTAGCTCTTCGAAGACACCAAGTAATCTTCCTAAGTTTGTATCATCTAGTGCAGCCTCAACCTCATCCATTACATAAAACGGTGAAGGTCTTGCTTTAAATATAGCAATCAACAGGGCGACTGCAACCAATGATCGCTCACCTCCTGAAAGCAGTGACAAGCGTTTAACTCTTTTTCCTGGCGGCCTTGCTTCAACATCAACTCCAGAAGTCAACATATCTGAAGGGTTGGTAAGAATTAATCTGCCATCTCCACCTGGGAATAGTCGAGCAAATACTTGCTCAAACTCTCGAGCAGTATCCTCATAAGCTTCGGTAAAGATCTGTTGAACTCTGTCATCAACCTCTTTGATGATATCCAATAGATCCTTTTTAGTTTTCTTAAGGTCCTCTAATTGTTCAGCCAAATAGCGCAATCGCTCTTCAAGTGATGTGTACTCTTCAAGAGCAAGCGGATTAATTTTTCCAAGAAGTGTAAGAGACCTCTCAGCTTGTGCTAACCGCTTTTCCTGTTGATCGCGACGATATGGGATCAAATCCCCCGGAACAAATTCACCTTGCTCATTTTCATAAAATGTTGGAACATCATTTGCTGGACCGTACTCATTTAGCAAAGTTGCAACATCAACGCCCAACTCCTCAACCGCTTTATTTTCTAGTTGCTCAATTCTCAACCTTTGTTCGGCTCTTGCGATCTCATCTCTGTGAACACTTGAGGTTAATCGCTCTAATTCAATCGCCAGCTCGCGGCCAATAGTTCTTAAACTAAGAATTTCACCTTCTCGATCAGATCTAGACCCTTCTAAACGCTCGCGCTCTGCCCCTGCCTTAGAAATAGAGGATTCGATTTGGATCAATGCTTCATAGGCTGTGTCGGCAATTTCTTGCGCTGTGATCGCAGCTTGCGCACGATTTTCGCGACGTGAAATAGATTTCGAAGCAGCTTCACGCTCTGCATTTGCTTGGTTCTCAAGTGCCATTGCACGATGAGATATAGCATCTTTACGTTCTTCAATTGTTCGAAGGCTTAATCTTGCTTCAACCTCTTTTGACCTAGCTCCAGAAACTTGAGATCTAAGATCTTCTAGCTTTGTTAGATCTGGCTCCATTGGAGTCTGATGAGATTCAAATTGCGCGATAGCTGCTGCAAGATCTCGTTCATCAAATGTGCGTTGTTCAACTGCGGCATCAAGTGAAGTGATTACTCGATCCAACTCCTCACCAGTGTTTTTAACATTTTGACCTGCAATTGTTAGCTGCTCAGCAAATCCAGTCATAGCTGCATCAGAATCATTCAAACGCGCCAGAACCAACTCGTATTCACGATTAACAGAGTTAAATCGCTCTTGGGATGTGCTTAATTCAAATTTTATTCGATCACAATCAGCTGAAACTTTTGAAACCTCTGCCTCACAATTTGAGCTCAAAATAGATATCTTTTCAATTAAATCAAGATTATTAGATTGTGCTACTAGATCGGTAATCTCCTTGAAAGCAGTTAATCTGCCCAATGAACCAGCTCTTAATTTTTCAGTTGATTGTAACTTCTCGCTTAAAACCTTTAAATCACCTTCAGCAGCTTTTAAGTCAATCTTTAAACGATTGAACTCGCCATCTAATCCAGGTTCAGATGAAGCAAGTGATGAAATTTGAGTTTCAATTAAAGCGAAAGATTCTCTATAACCCTTCAATCGATTCTCAGCAGACTCCTTTGCATTTGATAATCTATTTATTTCACCTGATGTTGCATCAATTCTTGAGCGAAGTCCATTGATATGGCCCTCTTGTCTTGCTGTGCCCTCGCGTTGATCAGCAATAGCACGTAACGAAGCCGAGACACGATTTTCTTCAAGTGCTAACTGTTCTTCAATTGCCTTAAGAGAATTTGAATCAATCTGCAACTGTTCTTGTGAAGATCTAACCTGCGAACTTAACTCTGACTCTTCTTGCCGCAGAAGTATTGCTTCGTCCTCTAATGCTTTTGGATCGCGCCCAACAGCTTTAGCCTCTTCAGCCTCTTCAGCTAAAAACCTGGCGCGCTCTGAAGCTAGATTTTGAATACCTCTAATTTGTTCTCGCTGAGCGGTGAGTCTATAGAAATTTTCTTGAGCCGAGATTAATTGTGGATTCTCACTTGCAGCAATTGCATCAAGTTCAACTTCACGCGCCCTTGCGGTATTTAGTTCAAGTTCAACTTGTTCCTTGCGACCGCGCAATACATTCTCATCTGCAACTTCAACTTCCATCTCAGATCTCATTCGAGTTAAATCATCGGCAAGTAATCGAAGTCGGGAATCTCGCACATCAGATTGAATTACCGAAGCTTTCTTTGCAACCTCTGCTTGCTTGCCAAGCGGTCTTAATTGGCGACGAAGTTCAACCGTTAAATCTTGAATACGAGCAAGATTAGTTTGCATGGAATCTAATTTACGCAGCGCCTTTTCTTTTCGTTTACGGTGCTTTAAAACTCCTGCCGCCTCTTCAATAAAGGCCCGGCGCTCCTCTGGGTTTGCTAGCAAAATTGCATCTAGTTGGCCTTGTCCAACAATTACATGCATCTCTCTACCAATACCGCTATCACTTAACAACTCTTGAATATCTAACAACCTAGTTGTTTCGCCATTTAACAAATATTCAGATGAACCATTTCGGAATAAAACACGAGTAATTGTTACCTCAGAAAAATCGATTGGTAGAACACCATCTGCATTATCAATAGTTACTGAAACCTCAGCACGACCCAGTGGTGCTCGACCTGAAGTACCGGCGAAAATTACATCTTCCATCTTTCCACCGCGTAAGGATTTGGCTCCCTGTTCACCCATTACCCAGGAGAGGGCATCAACAACATTTGATTTTCCAGATCCATTTGGGCCAACCACGCAGGTAATACCCTGCTCAAAATTTAAGGTGGTGGAGGAGGCGAAAGATTTGAACCCCTTAAGGTTCATACTTTTTAGATACATGGCTTCGCCCTCATAGGCGCAAACCTATCTAAAAACCACCAAAAAACATCGCTACCTACCGTTGGCAACGCGGGCAAAAGTGAGAAGATCGATTTGCAAAGGCGATCCTGTGGATAGCACTGCCACATCTTGAACATGGCTGGCCCTGTTGGCCATATACCTGTAAAGACCTAGAAAAATATCCACTTTCGCCATTTACATTTTTATACTGCTCATCAAATGATGTTCCACCAGATTTAATGGCTAATTTCATAACAGATTTGGCTGAGGATATAACTTTCTTGACCTCAACCTCTGATAAATCTTCGCAGATGATCTCGGGGTGGATTTTAGATCGCCATAACGCCTCATCTGCATAAATATTTCCAATTCCACTTAAAACCTCTTGATTTAATATTGCGCTCTTAATTGAACAACGTTTTTGCCGAATTTTGCTGACAACACTTTTTAAATCAAAATTATCTTCAAATGGATCAAATGCAATGTGTCTTACGCTGGTAGGGATTCCTTCAGATGACTCCTCAACTGAAAGCCAACCAAAGGTTCTTTGATCAATAAATCTAATCTCATCTTTGCTGGTTCGATTTAGCTTTCCGCCTAACCTTAATCTGGCCCGCAAATGACTCTGATCGAAGGTGTTGGATTGTTGGACTAATAATTGGCCACTCATCCCCAGGTGCGCCACCAGGACAAAATCTCTATCTAATTCAAACCAAAGAAACTTACCCCGCCGCTTAACTGCCAAGATCTTTGATCCTGTCACCATCTCTAAGCGCCCAAGTGAGCTTGGTTTTATTGTCCGCCGGTGAAAACTTTCTGCACCAACAACTTTTTTTCCTACAACATACTGCTCAAGGCCGCGCCTAACAGTTTCAACCTCAGGTAACTCTGGCATTAATTCTCAGATTATTACTTCTTATTTAATCTACTGCTCAAATGTTCATGGGCAAGTTTTGCAGCAGATTGTTCTGCTTCGCGCTTACTCTTTCCTTGACCGGTTGGAAATCGCTCACTACCAACTAATGCGGTAGCGATAAAACTTTTATCATGATCTGGACCTGATTCACTGATCTCATACTCAGGCGATGCCAAATTCATACTTGCTGCCAGCTCCTGTAACGCAGTCTTTGCATCCAAGGCGGCCCCTAAAGTTAAAACTGAATCCAACGAAGGTTTCATCCAATTCAAAATAATTTCTGCAGTTTTTTCATAACCGTGTTGTAGATAAATTGCTCCAACTAGTGCCTCAAGAGAATCTGCAAGAATTGAATTCTTATCTCGACCATTAGTTGATTCTTCGCCCTTACCAATTCGCAAATGAGAACCCAATTTTATTTCTCTGGCAATTTGTGCCAAGGCTTTCATATTGACTACACCTGATCGAAGTGGACTTAATCGACTCTCATCTAAATCTGGAAATTTCTTATAAAGCTCCTCTGTAACAATTAACCCCAAAACAGAATCGCCTAAAAACTCTAAACGCTCATTTGTTGGAATTCCACCTGCTTCGTATGAGAACGAGCGATGTGTTAAAGCAAGTTCAAGCAACTCTTCCTTAACCGAAATTCCGAGTTGCTCGGTTAGGTCAGAGTACAGATTAAACCTCTAGAACCTGACGACGGTTATAAGTACCGCAGGTTGGACATGCAGTGTGTTGCAATTTTGGTGATTGGCATTGTTCACATGTTGCTAAGTGAGCAGGAGTTGTTTTCCACATGCTTCGGCGAGAGCGAGTACGTGCTCGCGACATTTTTCGCTTTGGAACTGGCATGATCTTTACTCCTTATATGTGCTTTCTGCGTAAGGTGAGAATTATCTACGAAAAGTTGGAACTTGTAAAAACGATTAGTTTTTGAGCGGGAAATCCTTCAGAGCAGCCCATCTCTGATCCGCTGGAGTTTCAGACTCAACCTCTGGCAGATAGCTCCAATTCTCCCCCTGCTTTTCCTCTAAGCCAGGACAATCTTCCGTACAAAGTGGATTGACTGCAAGATTTAAAATAACCGCATCTCTAATTGCAGGCTCAAGATCTATCTCATCTCCAACCATGAAACTTAAATCATCCTCTTCCAAATCAATATCATCTGCCTTACTTGATTTTGATCCACGTTTATTTGCAGATTTATTGGTTGAAATTTCATAGTAATAAAGCTCAGTGAAATTTTCATCAATTGGCCATGAGATTGGCTTCAAACATCTTGTGCACTCACCTGTCGCCGTCGCCATTACTCGAGCTGTAGCCAGCACTCCTTCATCGACAGATTGCACTCTTAGATCAACCTCAATTACCTCACCTGGCTTCACCGCCAGAAGATCAACTCCCACTGGTTCGGTGATTTTTAAATCTAATTGATACTCCCGCATTTCCCCAGCGCGATGCGGCAAATCATGGGTATTAAAGATAAAAATTGATCTAGCCATGAGACTACTTATTTAAGTCAGAAAGGGCGTGCTTGGTTTCTACTCCGCCTAACTGATCTCTACCTTTACTAATCACATCCAAAGTTTTATTCAAAATAACTTCAAGGGTTGCAAGTCTGGAATCGATGTACTCATCAATCTCTTCTCGGTTCTTTTTGCCTTCAAGATTTGCCTCAGCCAAAATTCGAGTTGCTTCTTTTCGTGCATTTGAAACGATAGTAGTTTGTTCAACTAGGCGCGCAACCTCATCGCGAGCTTGGGCAATGATCCCATCGGCCTGCTTATGGGCATTTTCTAAAATATCTTCTTTCTCGCGCAATATTGAGATCGCCTTGGCCAGGTCATTAGGGAAAGAGACTTTTACTTGATCAAGTAGTTGCAACATCTCGCCTCTATTAATGACACAAGATGCTGAAAGCGGAACAGATCTCGCCTCTTCAACAGCCGCAATTGCTGCTTCTAAATTCTCAACTACATCCATCTTTATTCCTTCCGGCCGACTCTAGATTTTAACTTATCAACGATTGCCGCCGGCATATACGCTGAAACATCGCCGCCATAACTTGCAATCTCTTTAACTAATGATGAAGAAAGGAATGAGTGTGAAGGCGCAGTCGACATAAATAGGGTTTCTACGCCCTGAAGTTGCAGGTTCACCTGACTCATTTGTAGCTCATAATCAAAATCGCTTACCGCCCTAAGACCTTTAACAATTGTCGGAATTTTATTAGTACGGCAGTAATCAACTAGTAGCCCAGACCAGGAATCCACCTTCACATTGGTATATCTAGTGGTTACCTCTTTAATCATTTCAATACGTTCGTCAACTGTAAATAATGAACTCTTTGTTTGGTTAACTAGAACAGCGATTACTACCTCATCAAATAATGAACACGCTCTGGCAATAATATCTAAATGCCCATTTGTGATCGGATCAAATGACCCAGGACATACAACTCTTCTCATGAGTAAAACGCTAGCAACTTATTGCTGAGTTAGCCATTTCTGATCAGAGATTGCGCTCAGTGAGCACTCCATAATGAATGGCACCAGCACCATATGAGCGTACCTTTAACTCAGAAAATCCTTCGGGCCAGCTAAAGGTTTTACCCTTGGCATCTCGCTCAATTGCAATAACACCAAACTTATTTAGTAGATTTAAATTAAAAATCTTCTTAAGTATTTTCTCAACCTCAGTGTTTTCTACTTCATATGGTGGATCTATATAAATAATTTCAAAGGAGCCAGTGGCCAAATGGTTTAGATATTCAAAAACAGTTTTGGTATGAACTTTAAATTGGCCAACTGCTTCAGACCCAGTTAAAAGAGAAAAGTTATCTTCGCAAACTTTGGCACTCACTGGATTACTTTCAACTGCTTCTACAAGGCCTGCACCCCTAGATAAAGCTTCAACGCCAACCGCTCCAGATCCAGCGAATAAATCCAAGAAATGTAAACCATCCAAACTACCAAAGGTAGAACTTAATGAAGAGAATAAACCTTCGCGAGCGCGATCAGAGGTTGGTCGTGTAATCGATGGAGGTGAAAATAATTTTCTTCCCTTACCCAGACCTGCAATTATTCGCATGCTCATGATTTGTCCATAAACTTTGCAGCCTCATCCTCTTTTAATCTATCAACCTCATCCCTTAAATCAGGCAAGTGATCTAAGTTTGGATCGGTAGTTAGGATTTTATTGGAAACCTCACGTGCCTGATCAATCAAACTCTCATCTCTTAATACCTTTAATAATCGAAGGTGAGATCTTCCGCCTGATTGGGATTTACCCAACACATCTCCCTCTTTACGTTGTTCCAAATCTATTCTGGCCAATTCAAAGCCATCTAATGTTGAAGCAACCGCGGTAAGACGGTCAAGGCTAGGTGATCCCTCTGCTGCGCCACTTACTAATAAGCAAAGTCCAGGTGCGGCTCCTCTTCCTACTCGACCCCGTAACTGGTGCAATTGGGAGACGCCAAATCTATCCGCATCCATAATTACCATCATTGTTGCATTAGGAACATCTACGCCAACTTCAATCACGGTGGTAGCAACTAATACTTGAATCTGAGCTGCAGCAAAAGCTTGCATGGTTTGCTCTTTTGCATCACTACTTAATCTGCCATGCAATACCGCAATCTTTAACCCAGCAAGGGAGCCAGATGCCAACTCTGGCGCAAGCTCTTCTACCGCACTCATTGGCTCACCATCCATAAACTCCTCACCCAAAAGTTGGGCAGCGGCAATCTCTCGCGCGGTTAATTTCTTATTTGGATTAGCAATTCGCGGCGCGACAATATAAACCTGATGCCCCTTATCAACC
>CALPKA020000012.1 GCA_943324025.2 Bifidobacterium breve
AAAGTTGGTACAAGGCGCAGCACTTGACCACAGTTTAGAACTACCAAGTGATTTGTTAGTTGAGTTATCTGATATCACTAATAAAGTGAAACTTGCAATAAATATTCATTTAGAGTCAGTTAACGCCACTAGGAATGTAAGAGCCAAACCATTAATCCGTTTATTCAGGCTAGCTGGAAAAGCACCATTGCCTGTCAGATATGCATTTGAGGATGATGTTTTGTGAAATTTTTAAAAAGAATATTGCTTGTTATATCAGCGCTAATTCTTTTGTTGGCAGTAGCTGGCGTTACACCACTTTCTAATTTGAATTCCGATGAGAAAATCGAACGGAATTTTTTAAATGGCCTGCCGGGGGTTAACGAGCAAATTTTGGTAGTCAAGATTGATGACACAAGAGCAGCTCATCCTCAGATCGGCTTGGAGTACGCAGATGTTGTATATGTAGAACAAGTTGAAGGCGGTCTTACTCGATTAGCTGCTGTTTACTCTTCGCAATTGCCTCCACTGATTGGACCTGTGAGATCTGCTCGAATTTCAGATATTGAACTATTAGCGCAGTATGGAAGAGTTGGATTTGCTTATAGCGGTGCCCAAAAGAAGATGCGACCAGTCATTGCAGCTGCTAATTTAGAAAATCTATCCGCAGAACGAAACCCGCCATCAATTTATGGAAAAGATCCAGAACGCCCTGGTCCTGTAAATATGGTACTTAAACCAGAACTTCTTCTTGACCGAGCAAATGCCAATCCTAAAATAAATATTGAAAAAGCCAATTCATATTTATTTGATTTTGGTGATGCACCAGAAAATGGAACTCTCACTTCAACTGCCAAGGCTAAATGGCCCTCTGCTAAGTATGAATTGCGTTGGAATGAGATCGACAAAAAATGGTTGATATATTTTGATGATCAACCTAACTTAGCTGCAAATGGTGAGCATTTGTTTGCAGATACTGCAATTATTCAAGAAGTTTCAATTACCCCTTCAATATACGGAGATAAATTTGGAGAGATAACTCCTTTCAGTAAAACAACCGGAACAGGTAATGCTGTGATGTTACGAGATGGGTTTAGCTATAAATTGAATTGGGAGCGAAATACTGAAGCGGATAAAACTATCTGGCGAACTTTAGATGGTGAAATAGCTAGTTTTAAACCTGGGCGTATTTGGATTTTTCTAACAGATAAGCCCGTAGTCCTAGCCCCATAATCAGCCTAAATGTGTGAGCCAGGCTTCATTTAATTGGATTTGAAAGATAGGAACAATTAGTACAATAGGGGTCTGGAATAGTGCAGGGGAGACATAATGTCTAAGGAAACAGGTACAGCACGAGTTAAACGCGGCATGGCAGAAATGCTTAAGGGCGGCGTCATTATGGATGTTGTAAATGTGGAGCAAGCAAAAATTGCTGAAGATGCCGGTGCTGTCGCAGTAATGGCATTGGAGCGAGTCCCTGCTGATATTCGTGCGCAAGGTGGAGTTGCTCGCATGTCTGATCCAGACATGATTACCGCAATTCAAGCAGCTGTTTCGATTCCGGTAATGGCAAAGGTTCGTATTGGTCATTTTGTTGAGGCTCAAGTTTTACAAACTCTAGGTGTTGATTACATTGATGAGTCTGAAGTTTTAACACCAGCAGATTATGCAAATCACATTGACAAGTGGAACTTCACTATTCCCTTTGTTTGTGGTGCAACAAATCTTGGAGAGGCACTACGCCGAATTAATGAAGGTGCGGCAATGATCAGATCTAAAGGTGAGGCCGGCACTGGCGATGTTTCAAATGCAACAACACATATGCGAACAATCTCTGCTGAGATTCGCAAACTAACTTCAATGCGTGAGGATGAATTATTTGTGGCTGCTAAAGAACTTCAAGCTCCATATGAATTGGTGAAAGAGGTTGCCAGCACAGGAAAACTTCCCGTTGTTCTTTTCACAGCAGGCGGAATTGCAACTCCTGCAGATGCAGCAATGATGATGCAATTAGGAGCCGATGGTGTATTTGTTGGTTCTGGAATATTTAAATCTGGCGATCCAGCCAAGCGTGCTGCAGCATGTGTTAAAGCAGTTACATATTTTACTGACGCAAAAGTTATTGCTGATGTTTCTCGTGGTCTAGGTGAGGCAATGGTTGGAATCAATGTTGCAGATATCCCAGTTCCACATCGTCTTGCGGAGCGGGGCTGGTAATTGTGAAAATTGGAGTACTTGCACTCCAAGGCGATGTTCGTGAACATATCCAATCACTTAGTGATTGTGGCGTGGATGCTCGAGCAGTAAAAACCAAGAGTGAAATTGAAGAGATCTCAGCGCTTGTAATCCCAGGTGGTGAATCAACAACAATTGCAAAACTTGCTAGATCCTTTGATCTATTTGATCTAATCCAAAGTCGGATTAAATCTGGCATGCCAACCTATGGATCATGTGCTGGAATGATTTTGCTTTCAGATAATGTTAAAGATGCAATAGAAGGACAAGAAACCTTTGGCGGTATCGATATGGTTGTTCGCAGAAATGCATTTGGTCGCCAAGTAGATTCATTTGAAACTGATTTGAAGTTCAAGGGCATTACCGATCCTGCGATTAGAGCCGTATTTATCAGAGCACCATGGGTGGAATCGGTTGGTAGCTCTGTTGAAGTGTTGGCTGAGGTAATTGATGAATCTGGCACAAAGCATCCAGTGGCGGTCAGATCAGGAAATCTACTTGCAACCTCATTCCATCCAGAACTTACTGGTGATAACCGAGTGCATAAATTTTTTGTGGAAAATATCTGTCGGCAACTAGCAAGCTCAAAAGGTTAAGGATCTAAATCATGAGTGGTCATTCCAAATGGGCAACTACCAAACATAAAAAAGCGATCATTGATTCAAGACGTGCTAAGAATTTTGCAAAGCTAATTAAGGCAATTGAGGTATCAGCTAGATCAGGTGGAGCAGATATTTCTGGAAACCCAACTTTATTTGATGCCATCGCCAAGGCGAAAAAGAATTCTGTTCCGGCAGATAATATTGATCGGGCGGTTAAGCGTGGAGCTGGTTTAGAAACTGGTGGTAAAGAGTGGGAAACAATTATGTATGAAGGTTATGCCGCAGGTGGCGTGGCATTGCTTATTGAATGTTTATCAGACAATAGAAATCGAGCAGCATCTGAGGTGAGAGTTGCAGTAACTCGAAATGGTGGAAATATGGCAGATCCTGGATCTGTCTCTTATTTGTTTAACCGCAAAGGCGTTGTGATTGTTTCAAAAAACAATGGGAAGGTTACTGAGGATTCTTTGCTTGAGGTGGTACTTGATGCTGGAGCGGATGAGGTTAATGATTTGGGTGAATCTTTTGAGGTTGTGGCTCAACCATCTGATTTAGTAGCAGTCCGCACTTCATTGCAAACAGCCGGTATTGATTATGAGTCAGCTGAAACTTCCTTCCTGCCGACAATGTCGATCCCAATCGATGCTGACACCGCAAAAAAGGTTTTTGAATTAATCGAGGCAATCGAAGAGTTAGATGATGTTCAGAATGTGTATGGAAACTTTGATGTTTCAGATGAGGTAATGGCGAGCCTTAGTTCATAAAGATTTAACGCTGATTAGGCTTAGCGGATGCGCGTTTTAGGGATTGATCCTGGATTAACCAGATGTGGAATTGGAATTGTTGATTCGGTAGGACCTCAAAAACTTCAAATGATTTCAGTTGGTGTGATCAAGACTGATATCGATGCAGAGTTAGAGATTAGATTAATGCAGCTAGAAAAAGAGTTGTTGGTTTGGATAAAAGAATTTAAGCCAGATGTAATTGCAGTTGAAAGAGTTTTTTCACAATTAAATGTTAGGACTGCGATGGCTACAGGTCAGGCCGCAGGGGTTGCACTACTTCTTGCCGCAAAGGCTGGAATTCCAGTTGTGATGCATACCCCCAGCGAGGTTAAAGCTGCCGTCACTGGATCTGGGCGGGCCGATAAGAAACAGGTTGCTCAAATGGTGAAGCGTCTGCTGAATTTGAAGGAAATACCAAAACCGGTCGATAGTACCGATGCCTTAGCGCTAGCGATCTGCCATCATTGGCGAGGAGTTGGTAATGCCAGATTGGCAAGCGCCAAGAAAAAGGCTGTAAAGAAAAAATGATTAGTTCGGTAGCTGGTACGGTGAAATCAACCTCAGTAAATTCAGTTGTGGTTGAAGTAGGCGGTATTGGAGTACTTGTTCAAGTTCCGGTAAGAACTGCAGCCAGCTTTACAACGGGTGAAAAAGTCAATCTGCACACATATCTAATAGTTAGAGAAGATGCTCTAACACTGTATGGCTTCATGGATATTGTTGATCGAGATTTCTTTGAGTTATTGCTTTCAGTGACCGGTGTTGGCCCAAAGGTTGCGCAATCTATTCTTTCAAATAGTGATGCCAGTTTAATTGCTAATGCGGTGATATCAGGGAATTTAAAATTACTTGAATCTGTTCCTGGCTTAGGTAAAAAAGGTGCGCAACGATTGGTGCTAGAACTTAAAGATAAGGTCGTTCCCTTTGCTTCAGCAGGTGGCCAAAAAGCTAATTCAGTCAGTCACCAGGTAGAAAATGCTTTGGTAGGACTTGGTTACTCAAACAAAGAAGCAGCCCTGATGGTTAATCAGGTTTTAACAGATGCAACCAAAGCCTCTTTATCTTCAGCTGAAATTTTAAGGCTTGCCTTGAAAAACTCTGGGAAAAAATAATGCGCGAACCCATGATTAATGAATCAGCTGATGATGCTGACCGCGTTGCAGAACTTGCGCTTAGGCCGAAGAGCCTAGGAGAGTTTGTTGGGCAGTTAAGAGTTAGAGAGCAGTTAAATCTTTTACTTTCAGCAGCTCGGGAACGTAAAGCCAGTGCTGACCATATTTTATTCTCTGGGCCACCTGGTTTAGGCAAAACAACATTAGCAATGATTGTTGCAACTGAAATGGATGCACCAATCAGAATTACTTCAGGACCTGCTATTCAACATGCAGGAGATCTGGCCTCAATACTTTCCTCATTAGTTGAAGGTGAAATTCTTTTTCTAGATGAGATTCATAGAATGTCTCGCCCAGCTGAGGAAATGCTATATCTAGCGATGGAGGATTTTCGGGTAGATGTAATTGTCGGCAAAGGAGCCGGAGCCACATCAATCCCATTGGAGCTGCCTCATTTTACTTTAGTGGGTGCAACAACTCGTGCTGGATTGCTGCCAAGTCCACTTCGCGATCGATTTGGATTTACCGCTCAATTAGATTTCTATGAAAATGATGAGTTGGCACAAATTATCAAGCGAAGCTCAGACTTACTCGAGATAGAGATTCATGAAGATGCAGTTGTTGAGATTGCCTCTAGATCAAGGGGAACCCCAAGAGTTGCCAACAGATTATTAAGACGTGTTAGAGATTATGCTCAAGTGAATAAAGAAAAAATTATTCAGATCGAACATGCGCATTCAGCATTAAAGATATATGAAGTGGACCATATCGGTTTAGATCGACTTGATAAAGCGGTTTTAACTGCATTGATTAAAAATTTTAATGGTGGACCTGTTGGAGTTTCTACCTTAGCGATGGCGGTGGGTGAGGAGATTGAAACTATTGAATCATTAGCAGAACCATTTTTAGTACGAATGGGTTTCTTGGCGCGAACTCCAAGAGGAAGAGTGGCAACTGCAGCTGGCTGGTCTCATCTTGGGATTAAGCCACCATTGTCTGCGCAAATTGGTACTGATGCCACACTTTTCGATCAAGACCCAGACATTGCCCAATAGCTGCATCAACGCTTGCTTTTCTAACGGGAGTTTTCGTGGATTTCTCAATAATCAACCCTGCGCCTAGAATTACCTCTCATGTCTGCTAATAAAATCGCAAATACTCAATCCAGAGCGGTACGAACCATCTCAATCATGTTGTTAGTGATTGCAGCACTTGCTGGAGTTTCCTATGGAATTGGTGCAACTTCATTCAAATTAGGTTTGGATTTACAAGGTGGAACAAGTGTCACCTTGCAACCGCGTATTGAAGATGGCCAGAATGGAAAAGTAACTGGTGAGGCGATTGATCAAGCAGTTGAAATTATTCGACAAAGAGTCAACTCATTAGGTGTCGCTGAGTCTGAAGTATCTGCTCAAGGCACTGGAGTAAATCGACAGATTGTTATTCAGGTTCCAGGAGAGACTGGTCGACGTATTGTTGATTTAGTTGGACAAACAGCTGAACTTAGATTCCGCCCAGTTTTAGCAGAGGGTGCCGCGAATGCAACATCTGTAAATGCTGATGCTGCCAACACAACTCTTCCAGCAGGAGTTACGCCAGAATTAAATGCTGCATATGCAGCACTTGACTGCACATTGCCTGCAAATCGCCAAGGTGGCGCAAGTGGAAATGAAGCAGAAACGATTGTTAGTTGCGATCGAGTTGGAAGTAATAAATACATCCTTGCTCCAGCTGAAGTTTTGGGACGACAAGTAACAAAGGCATCAGCACTTTTGGACCCACAAGGTGCATCTGGGTGGTATGTAACTTTAGATTTTAATGGCGAAGGAACTACTAAATTCGGAGCAATGACTACCCGTCTAACCTCATTACCTGCACCTCAAAATCAAGCAGCAATTGTTCTGGACGGACTGGTTTACTCAGCGCCAAGAATTAACGAACCAATTAATACTGGAACTGCTCAAATCACTGGTAATTTTACTCAAATTGAAGCGCAAGATCTTTCTAATGTTTTGAAGTATGGCGCGCTGCCATTGGCTTTTGATCGCGGAGAGGTTCAACAGGTTTCACCATCACTTGGAGCAGATCAACTACGTGGTGGACTTATTGCTGGAATCTTAGGTTTAGCGCTTGTAATTGTTTATTCAATGCTTTACTACCGAGGCCTTGGCATTGTTTCAGTTGGATCTTTGTTGGTCGCAGCCTCTCTCGCATTGCTTGCTTTCTTGTTACTAGGAGAGACTATTTCCTTTACGCTAACTTTGGCTGGAATTGCCGGAGCAATTGTTGCAATTGGTATTACCGCCGACTCATTTATCGTTTACTTTGAACGTATTCGCGATGAGGTTCGAGAGGGTAAATCACTTAAATCAGCAGTGGAAACTGGCTGGATAAGAGCTCGTAGAACGGTAATTGTCGCTGATGCTGTTTCCATGATCGCCGCAATCATGCTCTACTTCTTTGCAGTTGGTGGCGTGCGTGGCTTTGCATTCACTCTTGGCTTAACCACTTTAATTGACTTAATTGTTGTTTTCTTCTTCACCAAACCATTGGTTACTGTGTTAGCCAGATTCGCATTCTTTAGTAATGGTCATCCATTATCTGGTTTTTCAGCAAGATCATTGGGAATCGTTGAAAAACAAATACCACAGGCAGGAGAGGTGAAGTAATGGCAAAGTTTTCAGGCCTAGGTGGTCGTTTATATAGAGGTGAAACTTCAGTAGATTTCATCGGTAAGCGCAAGATTTGGTATTCGATCTCAGGATTATTAATTCTTGCCTCTGCAATCACATTGTTTACTCAAGGCTTGCATTTAGGAATTGAGTTCAAGGGCGGTTCATCTTTTACTGTAACCTCCACTAACGCATCAATCCAAACAGCTGAAAATGCATTGAATGAAGCTGGTATAACCACACAGACAATCGTTCAAAAAATTGGTAATGACAAGGTTCGAGTACAAACAGATGCCCTTACCTCGGTACAGCAGAGTGCGGTTGAGGCTCAGTTGGCTACTAAGTTTAATGTTTCAGTTGATTCAATTGATTCACAAATAATTGGTCCATCTTGGGGTAAGGAAATCACTCGAAAAGCTCTGTATGGTTTATTTGGTTTTCTATTTGTTGTAATGCTTTACCTTGCAATGGCATTTGAATCAAAGATGGCAATCGCAGCCATCATTTCAGTGGTTCACGATGTATTTATTACAGTAGGAATTTATGCTTTGGTTGGATTTGAGGTAACTCCTGCTACCGTAATTGGATTCTTAACTATTTTAGGTTATTCACTTTATGACACAGTGGTTGTCTTCGATAAGGTGCGGGAAAATACCAAGGGGATAGCTGCAAGCGGAAAAAGCACATACTCACAGGCTGCAAATCTTGCTGTAAACCAAACTTTAGTTAGATCCTTCAATACTTCTTTGATCGCGCTTTTGCCAGTTGGTTCTATTCTATTTGTTGGAGCTGGACTACTAGGTGCAGGTACCCTAAAAGATCTTTCCTTGGCGCTTTTCATCGGTTTGGCTACTGGAACTTACTCATCAATCTTTATTGCAACGCCAATACTTGCTGTTTTACGCGAGCGTGAGCCAGCGATGCAAGCGTTAGCAAAACGCGTAGGAAATCGTGGAGAGAAAATTTCAACACCAAGTTCGATTACACCTGAGGCAAATCGTGGACCTCGTAATCAACCTAAGCGCAACCGCCGCCGTTAATCATTGATTTAAGTTAGACAGCCAAAGCGCTATGACAACTCAACAATTGTTAAAGCCGCTGGCTGATGGGTTGTCGCGATCCCATCCTGGTTTTTCAAACTCAGATTTAGAACGAGCATTTATCGCCGCAGAGAAAGCGCACTCGGGTCAACTACGTAAATCTGGTGAGCCTTACATAACTCATCCTGTTGCAGTTGCGCAAATACTTATTGACCTTGGCATGGACCTTGCAACCATTATGGCGGCATTGCTTCACGATACTGTTGAAGATACATCATATTCAATTGAACAAATCAAAGCAGAGTTTGGCGATGAAGTTACCTCCTTAGTTGATGGGGTTACTAAGTTAGACAAATTAACTTACGGGCCAACCGCCGAGGCAGAAACTTTACGCAAAATGGTTGTTGCGATGTCTCGGGATATTCGAGTATTGGTGATCAAATTAGCTGATCGCCTGCACAATGCAAGAACTTGGGAATTTATCCCAAATGAAACTGCTTCTCGCAAGGCACGAGAAACTCTAGATATCTATGCACCTCTTGCGCATCGCTTGGGTATGAATGCGATTAAATGGGAGCTTGAGGATCTTTCTTTTCGTATTCTTGAACCTAAGAAGTATGAAGAGATTGAAAGATTAGTTGGCGAGCGATCACCAGCTCGAGAACTGTTAACTTCCGAGGTCATCACAGCAATTGATACTGACTTGAATTCAGAAGAGATCAAGGCTCAGGTAACCGGCAGGCAAAAGCATTTTTATAGTGTTTATCAAAAAATGGTTGTTAGAGGGCGTGAATTTAATGACATCTACGATTTGGTTGGAATTCGTATTCTTGTCGATTCTGTTCGCGATTGTTATGGCGCGCTTGGTGCCATACACGCACGTTGGAGTCCAGTTCCTGGACGATTTAAAGATTACATTGCAATGCCGAAATTCAATCTTTATCAATCTCTTCATACAACTGTAATTGGCCCTAATGGAAAAGCAGTTGAAATTCAGATTAGAACATTTGATATGCATGCCCGGGCTGAATTTGGAATTGCGGCACATTGGAAATACAAGGCAAAGGGTGCAGAGGTAGGTACCGGACCTGAAGTTATGTGGCTTAAGCAATTACATGAATGGCAACAGGAAAGTGAAGATGTTGGTGATTTTCTAGAAACATTGCGATATGACCTGCGCACTCCTGAGGTTTTTGTGTTTACACCCAAGGGCAGTGTGATTGCGCTTCCATCTGGATCTACACCAGTTGATTTTGCTTATGCTGTTCACACCGAGGTGGGAAACAAATGCGTTGGTGCCAAGGTCAATGGAAAACTTGTTCCCCTTGAGTCTCATCTTGT